>JAHIOG010000151.1 GCA_018895675.1 bacterium | reverse complement strand
TGTTTCGCCTAAATAAAATTCTCTTATAAGAATTCTTGGGCTCAAGATAGGTATTTCGATGTCCTTATCCAATTTATTTTCATCTATAAATATGGTGGTTAAATTAAGCGACTTCCCGGTGTCAAACTCGGCAAACTTTATACCTTCCTGATTTTCTAATTCTTCAAGAATGTCTATCAAACCGGGTGGGCCAATCACTTCAAGAACATTTACAGATTTGTCTATATTTGCATCCTCCTCTGGAAACATTTTCCTTAAGCCTCTTCCAATGACTTGTTCTGGAAGCACTTTTCTTTTTGAGGTATAAGACCTCAACCCCACAATCACATTTACATTTCTCACATCCCACCCCTCGTTTAACATCAATGTACTTACTATTGCTTCGTAGGGATTTTTTTCAGGGTCAGGGTCATCAATAGTCTTTGCAAATTCTCTTGCCTTGGGCAAGTCTGCTTTTTTTACCTCTCCAGTGCTATCTGTATGTATCAGTAATACTTTATCTTTAAGGTCTGGAACAGCAGAGTTCACATACCCAAATATTTCGTCTGCCTCCTTGTTCTCAGGGCATTGAAAGAACAGCACAGGCTTTTTTGATAATGGTTTTAGTGCCTTTTTGTATTCTCGCCATCTTCTTATCCCAGCATCAATCCACGCCCTATATCTCTCAACGGCTTTAGTTGAGGCAATCTCGGAAGCATCTTTGACTATGCCCTTTAGCGGTAATTTTACAATGTTCATTTCAATGGCTTCCTTGAGTGAGAAATCCACGATAATCCATGGGAATAAAGCCCCAGTTTCAGTTTTAGGAGTAGCCGAGAAGTCTAACTCCATATTAATGCCTTTACCGTATTGAGAAACAAGATTTTTGTTAAGACTTAAGAGAATCTTCTTCCATGCCTTTTCAAAACTGTATATATGGTGGGCTTCATCCTTCAAAATCATTATATTGGAACAAGAGGTCAAAACCTCTTTTATTCTGTTCTCCTGATAAATATCAGAAACATTATAAACCTCAGGCAATTCCATAACTTTATCTACATACTCTTCTACTTCTTTCTTTTTGCTCTGCCTTTGTTCTAACTGCTGAATATTGGTTAAGAATAGAACTCCCTCGGGAATAGTATGAATTGGGTCCTCCTTAAGGATCACCTTCAGGTCAAAATCTTCCTGCCATTCTTTTGGAATTAGCGGCAATTCTCTGAATATTTTTCCATCCTTGAAGTCTCTTATGAGTCTGTCATAAATGACATTTTTCTCGCCAGCGATGAGCAAGAATTTAGAGGTATAGTCTTCTTTATTTTCCTTCTTATGATTAAAATAGGACCAGACTATTGCCAACGCCATTACAAAAGTCTTACCTGAACCGGTTGCCATCTTGAAGGCATAAAGAGGATATTGGTCATAAGAAGGGTCGTAACCTTGAATTGGACCTGCTCCAAAATCCCTTGCCATGTCTATGAAGTTTCTCTTTTTCATTACTTCATAAACATAAATCAGCGTTTCAATCGCTTCTCTCTGGCAGAACCAGAACCCAAAAGGCTCTTCATCTGCAATATGGTCTTCACTAAACCAGAACTGTAATAAACGGCGGGTGGTATCTGTAATGTTGGGGTATCCATCGTCTCGCCAAGTAATTACTGCCTTTCTTAGTTCATTAACTAAGTATGCCTTGCTTGGGCGTCTTTGTTCTGGATATAAAAGTTCATTTGGTTTCATAAATTTGCATCTTCTGGTGTTCGAGGTATTGATAGTATAAACTCAGTTTCGGTTGTATTTAACTTAATTTCTCTGTTTAATTTTTCTTTTATCGTTTTAATCATTCTATAAACACCACTGCCAGTGTCTGTTACCATACCGATTTTGTAAAGTAGATTATAAAGAGTTGGATTTCGAAGCACATGACAACCCGCTATTTTCATGCTCTCTATAGTAACTGTATTAGGCAACCTCCCTGGCGTTCTGATTTCTATTCTATCCTCAAATATGAACAATCTTATTGAAGCATTAATTGTATAATCTCTATGAGCGATTGCGTTTACAATACCTTCTCTTAAAACCTCTTCAGGAATTTCATGATATAATTCTGATTCAAAACCTTTTATTCTATGTTCTTCCCTTAGGTATAACTTTAAAAATTTTATCGAACCATCAATTATATACGGAATCTTGCCCTCCAAATCTTTTCTGTCCGATGGGGGAATGGAAATATCTTTCCCAGGAATGTAAGCAGCTATAATCTTCGCAAATGGGATAAAGGCTTGAGGGTTGTCTCCAAAAAATAGTATTCCAGCAAGTGTAGGTTTTTTATTATGTGTAATAACTTTAAGATTTTCAAGATAACTTTCAATTAAACTTTCTTCTGGGGAAATATCTAAATGTTTTTCCAGAAAATATCTAAAGTAATCCATGTCAAGGCTGCCAAGTGGGGCTTTAGAGATAGGGGTCTCGTCATAATAAATGCTTTCACTAGTTTGATAAAGCCTCCTAACTTCTTGCCATGAGGCTTGCCTGCATCTATTCCCTGACCTAATATAATATTTACCACTTTTTGTTCGGTAAGGTCTTTGCTCCCCCTTAGGAATATTAATAATTAAAACAATTTCACCATCCATATCCACTGTTTCTGGGAGAATACTAATAGGAGGTTCACATCTATTGAATGCAACATCATCAATCTTTCTTACTGCTTCATCCAAATCTTCAACTCCTACAATATCACCTGAGTTGCTAATACCGATTATTAATTGCCCACCATCAGTATTCGCAAAACAGACAATGGATTTTGCAAGAGTTTCATTATCAGGTAAACTTTCCTTGAACTCGGTATGTAAATTTTCACCTTTTAATATTCTTTCCTGTATTTCTAATTTATCCATCAAACTCCCCCATATTTTTCTGCTCTTATTCTGAATGCTTCTTCTCCACCTTCCATAATATTTTTTACATCTGCCTTAATATCTTCTTTATCAATAGAGCCCTTATTATTAATAACGCACCTTTCATTTTTAGTCTCTAAAACAAGAACCAATTCAGAGTCTCCTAAGACAGGGATGTTCGCATTATGTGTAGCAATAAATAATTGCCTTTTCCCCTTCATTTCTCTAAGGATTTTCACCACGTCATCATATATAAAACGGTTATCAAGGTCTTCTTCAGGCTGGTCAAGGACGACAATCCTATCCTCTTGAGCAAATAGAAGCAATAATAAGGCAGTAGCTTTCTGACCAATAGAAAGTTTATCAATTACTCTATATTCTTCATTCACTTTCAAAAATATCTCAATTTTGTCCTCGGGAAAAAGAGTTTCAAGCTCATAAAGTCTTTCAGTTTCTTTAAACCATTCTGCTATTCTACTGGACATTGCCTGAGTGAGATTGAACTCTTCTCTCAATTTCTGCTCACCTGCTTTGATATACTTGGAAAGCAGAAGACCATCCGTAACTTTATTGGGTGTATTAACCAAAGCTTCAATTGCATCGCTTGAGACTTTTGAGCCTTTTAATAAGTTTTTTAAATCTTCAATAAACTTATTTTTATCCTCTTCATATTTCACTTCAATTTTAAGTCTTCCCTTTAAGGCATCGTTTATTTTGTCAAGTTGTTCTTTTCTTATATTAAAAATATCATGCCTCTTCTTACCCGTTTTATTCTTCGATTTCCCTCTATCATCTTCCAATTTTTCAATTTCCTTTTCGAGTCTTGTTAATTCTTCAATTAACGGTATCAACTTTGCCCTTTCCTTAGTCAATCTTTCCAGTTGGTCTGGTTTAAGTCCTTTCTCGGCCAATTCTCTTTTTATTTTTTGAACTTCTATTTCAACTTTTTTCTTTTTTTCTAACCATTCATCATACAAGCGTTCAATGCTTTTTCTGGTCTGGTCTGTTGTTGCGGAAAGCTGTTTTTTACTTTGCTCAAATGCTTCCTTAATATGATTTATCTCTCCAGCTACCTTTTCCAGTATAAATTTATTTTCACTCTTGCCTCTCTTTAAATTATTTTCTAAATAGTTTAGTTCGGATGCAGATTCATCAAAGAAGGAAAGCGTTTTTTCGTTTATTCCTTTAAGTTTTTCAGTGGCATCTTGTAATTTTTCTTCATCATCTACTATGTCGGTCCATCTTCTAAGTTTTTTTTCTATCCCCAAGTCTTTATAAACCTTTATTTTCGCTTCTATTTCCTTTAATCTTTGGTCATACTCTTCCCTTTTTCTCGCCCTTTCTTTAAGAGCTGAAACCCTTCTTCCATTTTCTTTTAGCTGTTCAGTTAATCTTCTGAATTCTTCCTGTATATGCAAGATCTTTTCCCCTATTAATTCATCAATTAATTGGAGTTGAAAAGTAGGGGTAATAGAAAGAAAATAGAGTTCCTTCTGACCTATTATAATCGGATATTTTGCTTCTTCGAACAAACTCTGTATAGAAAAACCTGTCTTCACACCACTTTCATCAATAATTTCTGTATCCTTCCCTATTATCCTTTTTATCTCGAATTCCTTTTTCTCTTTTCCATAATATCTTTCAATAAAGACAGAAAGCTCCCCTCCACTTCCAACAACACTCTCTACAAAATCAATTCGAGAAGATTTCTCGGCGTAGATTGGCAAATCCATAGCGTATCGCATAGCCTCGATAATAGCCGATTTGCCTACACCTCTCCCACCAATAAACGTATTTAGCTCAGGATTATATTGGATTTCTATGTCTCTTAGAAAAGTAGAACCATTGATTACTACCTTTGATATTCTATTATGGAAAAATAAAGGACATTCATGAGTTTTTACCCTTATTTCAGGGTCGTGAAGAGCCATTTTCAAAGCACTAACGGTGAAAAAACTTAATTTATAATATGTGGATCTAAATTTATTGTTCCTCTTTTTGGTTCCGATTTCTTCTAAACTCTTAGGATCTGAGTTCTCAATAATAGCAAATTTTTCAAAGAAATCCTTGTTAATTTTACCAGTTGAAATAACACTAGTTTTTGCCTTATCTGAAATATACTCGATTCCATCTGCAAGTTTCAAATAGTCTGCTATTCGATTTGGTTGATAAGACTCAAATAAACCATTTGTACCTTCAGGGTGCGGGATAATGATAACACATGGAAATCTATCTTTTATCTCATTTATTGCATCTTTTGCATTAGATTTAGGTACGATATCCCGGTGTTTTTGCCCAGTTACGAGGGGCTCTTGTGGGTTTTTATCAAGGCTGTGTATAAATCGGTTGATTCCATCAATATCGCTATCCGCCTCAAATATAGCAAGCACATGTAAACCGTGTTTGCCTTCATCAAACGATAATTCTATCCCAGGGAATATAATAATATTCTCT
>JAHIOG010000150.1 GCA_018895675.1 bacterium | reverse complement strand
TCTACCACATAGGCTTTCATCTCATCTGTCAGTTCCGGATAGATCGGCAAAGCAATGATATGTTCAGCGGCATATTCGCTATTGGGAAAATCGCCTTTCTTATATCCCAGGTAACGGAAACATTCCTGCAGATGAAAAGGTACCGGGTAGTAAACTTCATGACCGACATCATTGGCAGCAAGATGCCTGCGCAGTTCATCACGTTTTTCCGGGACGGACAGAATATACTGATTGTAAATGTGGTAATCCCGCCGGTACGCAATAACCGGTTTCTTTAGCGTTGCAACAGTAAAATGCTCGTCATAAAATTCGGCGTTTTTCTGCCGACCGGCATGCCAGGTATCCAGATGCTTTAATTTTACTAATAATACTGCCGCTTGAATGGGGTCCAGCCGGAAATTACCGCCAATCATGGCATGATAATACTTCGGGTGAGAACCATGATTGCGCAATTTGATCAATTTCTCCGCCACTTGTCCGTCATTTGTCGTCACCATACCACCGTCGCCGATGCCTCCCAGATTTTTACTGGGGAAAAAGGAAAAGCAGCCCATAGCACCTATCGAACCAGCCTGCTTCACGCCATCTTTGGACGGGTAACGCGATCCAATCGCCTGGGCGGCATCCTCAACCACTGGGATACCGTACTGATTAGCCAATTCCAATATTGGGTCCATATCCGCACACTGACCGTACAGGTGCACCGGGATAATGGCTTTTACCTTACCGGTTTTATCCGGATTCTTTTGAAACCATTCCCGCAGTTTTTCCGGGTCGATATTGTATGTATCGGGATCGATATCCACAAACACGGGAACTGCATTCAGCCGGGAAACAACTCCGGCAGTAGCGAAAAAGGAATAAGGTGTCGTCAAAATCAGATCACCGGGTTTCACATCCAGCGCCATCAGGGAAATTAGTAGAGCATCGGTCCCGGACGAGACACCGACTGCAAAGTTCGCTCCGCAATAATCGGCAACCTTTTCCTCCAGCTCTGTCACTTTCGGGCCCATAATATAGCGCGTTGATTCCAGAATGTCATCAACCGCGGTTTTGACCTCGTCACGAATCGTCTCAAGCTGCGCTTTTAGATCAAGTAAGGGAATTTTCATAAATAGTTCCTATAATGTTAAAATTTGCAGATATACTTTTTGATCTTTATACAATTTTTGTTAATAATTCATTGTGCCGGTGATACTATTAATTTGCCCCTGTGCCGCTCCTTTGGAGCAATCTGACACACTGTTTCCAAATACTACTCTCCGTCATTCCAATTATGCTTCATTAATAGTTTTTGAATTTCGATAAGTCCCTCCAAATGTTCGCGATGAAAACGTTCTTTTTGTTCAGCAGAGAAATAGCGGTTCAGATCGTACAAAACAAGAAACTGATCCAGGCGTTTCCGGGCAGTAAGGTTACGCCGTTCTTTCGTCTCCCAGCGATTATAGGCAGAGACTCTCTGCAGATATTCCTGGTAGTCAGGCTTCATCTTTTAGCTGGCGAATTTTTGTAATTATCTCAGACCGACTCATAAAACGGCTGAGTTCTTCGCAATGTTTCAGTAAGTATTCCCAATCAATATGCG
Organism: bacterium; assembly: GCA_018895675.1. Lineage (GTDB taxonomy): Bacteria > Fidelibacterota > UBA2242 > UBA2242 > UBA2242 > UBA9312. The sequence goes on along the minus strand of JAHIOG010000150.1, from coordinate 1,080 downwards.
ACCTCTGCTCATTTACCAATGCATCAATATCCAGCCAGTCCTTTTGACGGGTAGAGATGGCTTTATGGATGATGAGGTCTTCAACCGTACAGACCTTAAACCGCACACCGTAAAATTCAACATCGCGGCTGCGTTGAATAGCTCTCTTTTCAAAGGACAATCCGGCAAAAACTATATCTATACGCACACCGTTTAAGTCTACCGGTAATACCTGAGTGTCTTTTATAAAATTCAACGGATCATGAGGAGCAATCGATGATATTTTGCGGAGATCATTAATGAAATGTTCAATAGTATAGGACGGTTCCAGGGATATCTTAATGTCAATATCAAAGGTTTGCCGGGGGTTTCCATAGAGGCTGTTGGCAACACCTCCAAAAACCATATATGGTATTTTCCGCAATTCTAACCATCGCGTTATTACATCAAGTACGTCGATGAGTTGGTTTTCAGATTGCTTGTTTTGGGAATTCATTAATTTTTATCGTCTTATTCTAATTCCGGAACAGATGCTACAGCGCTCATCTTCCATTTCCAATTTTCAATTTCTCCCGGACATGGCTTCGCCCGGTCAGCGTAAAGAGATGATAGATGATAGATGATAGATGAAAAATTATAAATTATTTTGTGATGATTTTATAATCTTTGTCAACATACTAATAATAGATTCAATATCCTTTTGTATTTGGAATTTTTTCTTATAATCAGATAGATATTTCGATTTAACCAACAATTCTAACCAATATCTTGTTTCCCAAGATTCTTTTAATGAAATGGACATTTTTGAGATAAATTCTTTTTTTGTCAGTGCCGCTTGTGCCTCATTAATATTTGCACCAATAGAAGTACCGCTTCGTAATAATTGCTTGGACATTACATATTCATTACTGTTCTTGAGATGTTTATAAACTTCAATAATATCCAGCGCAAACTGAAAAGACAGATCCAATACTTCATTCTTTCTTCTATCTATCATCTTCCATTTTCAATTTTCAATTTCTCCCGGACATGGCTTCGCCCGGTCAGCGTAAAGAGATGATAGATGATAGATGATAGATGAAAAATTATAAATTATTTTGT
>JAHIOG010000149.1 GCA_018895675.1 bacterium | reverse complement strand
TTGAACCTTTCCACAATAATCATTGTCTTCATTGAATCATTCAATCCGTCCGCATTAATCATAGTCTTCACTTAATCATTCCAATCATAGTTCAAGACTCCACCACCGCAATTTCCTCATCCGTCAATCCGTACATTGTCGGAACTATGATTTTCCCTGATTTTTTGATGGACTTTGATGCTTATGGGGTTTCATCACTCTTTTAAATTGAAGGCTTGTGTTACCGAAATTGATTAACAAACCAATATCAAGGCTGTACGCTTCCAAATAATTAATTGCCTGTGCCAAATGAACATCTTCAATCTGAACCACTGCCTTTAATTCAACCATAATCTTCCCTTCAACAAAGAAATCCACCCGTCTGGTCCCGATTTGCTCACCTTTGTAGAATATCTCCATTTCATGTTCTCTGCTGAATTCCAGGCCCTGATATCTCATTTCAATAGCCAATGCCCGCTGATATATCACTTCCTGAAAACCGTTTCCTAGAAAATTATGTACCTCCATCGCACAACCAATGATTTTACCCGTCAGTTCCGAATATTGATATTCCTTTTTAATCATAGCTTTCATTTAATCATTCCAATCATAGTTCAAGACCCTTCCACCACCGCAATCTCTTCCGGCGTCAATCCGTATAGTTGATATACTAGTTGATCAATTTCTTTTTCTAACTTATTCGTATTTGCATAAGGACTTGATCTTTTTTGATTGAGAATCTGATTAACAAGATTTATGTACGGAAGTTGTTTATTGTTATCTATTAATTTTATTGGAAATTCAGCCACAGTTTCATGTTTAAGCGTATATGCTCCACCTGCAGTCATAATTCCAATGAAGCCAAAATAAAACTCCATCAATTTGCTGTTGATCAGAGTCAATAGATACTTTACAGGAATTTCTTTTGAAGTAAGAATATAACCATTGCTTGGAAGAAAATGACCGTTGTTATCATAAGCAAATGCCCATTTATCAGCTGTTAATCCCCAAATGATTTTTTCTTTTTCAAATTCAGGATAGTATGCTGTGTTATCTTGTATTTCATACCAATTATATGATCCCGGTTTTCTACCAACACCTGGCTCAAGTTGTTGCTTAAAAATTTTGAAGATGTTGTTTAATGAATGGATAATTCTTGATAATAATTCCTCTTCGTGTGAATATTAAATAGTCAGTGGTTTTGACGTAATACCACTTCCGAATATTTCTACCTTGAAGCAATGGTTTGATGATAGCCTTGTTTACTTGATTTTCTTTAATCAGTTCTTTTCGTTTTTCTTCGTCAATAATAAATGCAGGATTGTAGCCAGTTGTAACGCCACGATAAATACTTATTGTTCCGATTTCTTTCATGGTAACAGAGCCATCTTCAATTTTTTCTTTCAATGAAAGTATGGTCTCATTTTCAAGCTGCCAGATTTTTTCACTTAGATTCTTTTGTTGCAGAAAGAATTTGTTTTTATTTATGAATTCTGATAGGTAAGTAAATTTCAATAATGAATCATCAACAAGCCCTATTTTTACATAATTCCCGGTACTATATTCCTTTGAAATTGATAATATGCAACTTGCTACAAGTGCATCAAAAACATGAACCTTTGTAAAATCAATTAATTCATTAATCTTCAATTTAGAAAAAAACCACCTCAGATTTTTCCCATAGCTTGTTTTAATGAACTTATTTGAAGTAATAAATACAAGCGTTCCATCCTCATTTAATATATTTATCCCAACTTCATAAAAATATACATATAAATCAGCAGTACCTGAATAAGTTGAATAGAATTTCTTTAGTTCTGATGATATGCCTTTTAATTTTTTATGTTCGACATATGGCGGGTTCCCAATCACAATAACAAAACCACCATTCTCAAAGACATCCATAAAGTAGAGGTGCCAGAGAAAGTAGGGCTTGTTTTCCGGGTCCATGTAATTCAATGTTGACTGGCTCTTATATAATAGTGCTAAGCTCTTTTCTGCTTTTGCAATCTTTTTCTCTTCCTGATTGTATTTATTGTCCCGGCTATTGCTGACCTTTGCCTCTTTGATTTCCAGATCTCTTTTCAGCACTCTAATCTCTTCTAATTTTACTAATTTGATTTCATTCAACCGGTCACTTATTAGTTGATGCTCAAATTCATTCAGTTTTTCCTTTATTATCCTCTTCCTATCAGAATCGTGCGAATCAAAATATTCTCTTAACAGGTCAATAAAATTTATTGCCACCGATTTATCTTTTGTTGATAATAGGTCCATTATTGTTACCTGAGGATTTAATATCTCTCCAAAGAGGTTCCTTTCAGGTTCCCGCAATTCCTGTGATTCAACTAGTAAAATCTTGATCTGTTCATATGTGATTTTCAGATCAATCCCTTCAAAACTCTCCAACAGTGAATTCCCCTGCATGATTTTATAATCCAGGTTAGGCAAGGGCTGCGGAATCTCTTCATCGACAACCAGAGACAGCCAGAATCGCAGCCGGGCAATCTCTACAGCGCCATTATCAATATCCACGCCATAGATAGAATTCTGAATAATATGCCGTTTTACTTCGGCAGGATTCAGTGTCCAGTCCAGGTTCAGTTTTGCCAGGTAGATCAATTGTAACAGTCCTACAGGAAAAGCCCCGGAACCGATTGCCGGATCACAGATTTTAACAGTATCCAGAAAGGCTTCAATCTGTTCTCCATTATGACGAATAAAATTATTCGGATTGTCTTCATCTCCTTTATCGTTGTACCGGATAAAATTTCCAAGAGCCTCAATCTCTGTTTCTAACAGATGTTTTCCTGTTTTATCAAAACCGGTTTTCAGATATTGAATCAATGATTCCTGGCACATATACTGAACAATCGGCTTGGGTGTATAGTATGCACCTTTGTCTTTATTGTCTTCCAGCAGGTTCTCAAAAATGTGTCCCAACATTTCCGGATTAATGCCGACTTCGTGGTCATTCGGATCGTTCTCATCAATTGTGAAATTATACTGGCTAAAGAAATCCAGTAATAAACTAAAATAATTTGCCGGAAAATCCATGTTGCGAATAGATTCACTGTCCGGTTCAAACAGACCGCCATTTAAATAGGGGATGCGGCTATCTGTTCTTTCAAAAATATCATTCGGTCGATCCGGCTCATTCAACGCTTCATAGAAAAGAGCATTCAAATCAATACTATGAAACCGATTCTGATCGGGACTATGCTTAAAGTAATTGCACAGGAACTTCGGATCACCATCTGTCCATTCTGTTTTATCATAAGGGCATCCCAGCCAGCCTTTTTTCTGTAAAAAATGTAGAAATACAATCCGGCTCAATAGTTTTTTGATATAATCCCGCGCCTGTTTATGATCGTTTTTAAACACAGACTTCAGGTATTCATGAGGCTCGTGGAATATTTTTTCTTTCCACTTTCCGCCTTGTTTTACATAGCGCTGACCGGTAATAAACTGCACAAAGTTCTCATAATGGTCTTTATACCGGGCAAAGAAATTTTTATTCAGTTTTTCGACGGAGAATGCCTCGATTACATCCTTCAATCCGGTACTTGATTTTTGTTCATAAAGTTGATAGAAACGTTGTGCCGCTGTACTGCATGCTTCACCGGGACCTAATACATAAGTATATCTCTTTGGTTCGGTTTGGTGAGTGATCAGCTCCATGTCTTTTCCAAACTCGGTTTCCTTTGCGGAAAATGTAAAACGATAATATGAACTATTCGATGAATAGATTGCCAGTACGCCATTGGCATTTTCATGGTCAATATATTTAGAAACGAGCCGATTAAGTTGTACCCGATTACGAAGAATGTTAGTTTTATTATTCACCCGAATATCAAACAACGCTATACTGGTTCCGTCATTTAAATGAATATTTCCAACTTGACGGAATGATTTTACGCGCTCATCTCCGACCCTGATTTCAGGTGGTGATTGGTAGAACGCAACACCGGAAAAAACAAAGCGATATATATCCAACCAGTTTTGAGGATCATAGGAAAGCGTCAGTTTCTCTTTTAATTCGGTTCTATTCATCTATGGTTCCTGTTTTGACTATTCAGAAAATGATTCGGATAAAATTATTTCCGGTCGTATTTGTTCATAATAACGCACCGTAACTACAGGATTAATGTCGTCCTCATCCTCAATATTGAGTGGATACTTATTAATAATCTGCAATAGTTTTTCTGTCAATACAGTTGGTGTTACTGACATGGTTTTCTGTGACTTTTTTAAACGATTAACATCCCGTTGTAAGCTCTGAAATTTACCTGCTTTGATATCTCTTTTAGCGGCTTTAATCCTTCTGATTTCTTCTTCATCAAGGAAATCAAATTTCAAAAATGCATCCAGATATGCTAAAGCCCGTTTTTCCAGGGGACTTTGGTGAGTGTCTACAGCCTGATTTTCTGTAAATTCTGTCTGGAGTTTTCTATTAAAATCATCAACTGCGAGATTAATCTGATCATGATGTTTAGCGTGTAGAGAAACCGCTGGTTCATCCGATGTTGTCTTAAACAATTTTGCTGTTTCAACAAAGGATAATTCCGTAAGATTATTATCTTCCTGTATTTTGTAAAATACATCCCGGCGTTGATTTCGAATAAAACAGGCTGTCTCATTTGATAATTCACTGTTTTTCCGTCCAACTCTTGATCGTAATGGATACTTTTTAATCCCTCTGAAATACTCAGGGTTCTTTTCTTTAAATCGGCGCAATTCCATTAGATATGCCAGGCGTTCGTCTTTTTCTTCTTCGATAGTTTTGTCAAAAAGTCCAAACGTTCCCACAATCTCATCAGGTGAATAAATCTGGCTATCTTCTCCTAAAGCAGAATGAAAAGCCTGAAGCTTCATAATTGCTTTTTTCTTAAGTTCAATGTCATCATCTACTTTTGCAGTTGGATAGAAATTATAGATAAATATTTTTTGAGCTTTAGTACCAATTCTATTAACCCTGCCAATTCGTTGCATAAGCCTCGTTGAATTCCAGGGTGTATCATAATTCACTACGACATTCGCACGATGCAGATTGATACCTTCGGCTAAAACCTCAGTAGATATTAATAATTGATATTCATTTTTCTGTTTTTCCAGATCAATATTAGCATCAAAATTTTCAGAAATGATGTCTTTGAACTGATTTCGATTATCAGCGGAAATACTTAATATTTTCCCAAATTTTTTACCATTTAACTGTCGAGTTACATGGTTAACAGTATCCTTTGATTCTGAAAAAATAATGAGTTTCTTCTCAGGATTAATATCTGTGTCTAATAATTCATTTTCCAGTTTAAATATAAATTCATCAATCTTTGGATCATTATTTTCAACATCAATTCTTTCCCAACCATCAACGAGTTTTTTAAGGATA
>JAHIOG010000016.1 GCA_018895675.1 bacterium | reverse complement strand
TTAATGGGGCTGTCCAAGAATTAGCATGAAATCCATATTCTGAGGGATTCTTATCTATTATTTCAAGTATGACTGCATTCCCGGAATTTCTCTTATCCGCGGGTCTGCCTGGACTGGTAAGGCGCCTGAAGCCTTCAATCCCTTCATTTTTGTATCTCTTTAACCAGTCGCGAACGGTATGGGGATTACGCTGGAGTAATTTACCTATTTCCTGCGGCGATTTTCCTTCGTTGCTTAACAATACCATCAAAGCCTTTTCGGAATGTTCAGAAATGGAGCCTTCTCTCAGTTTAATCAGTTTTATCTTCTCTTCATCATTCAATGTTACTTTAATCATGTTATCCTCTTTTTTGGAGGAATATACAATATGAATCCGAATTTAAAAAGAATTATTTATAGATATATATGCACTATTGCTTAGCGGTTTATATGGAGTTCAAATACCAGGACTAATAAACAAGAGTAGGGTAAAGCTTTGGGTGTTCAAAACCAACAAACAAGAGTGTTTGTTTTACGGAAATAATCAGAATTTTGGGGAATTTGAAGATTTTCTACGGAAGATTTTTAATTTTTCAAAAGATTTTTCTTCACCGCTAATCAAGCGTTTAATGTTCGTCCGGTGAGTAAAAATGATAAAAAACGGGATGATAATACTGACAATCATCAGCACCGGATCGACATTCATATTCAGAAACCGGTCAAACATAAAGAGCATGATCGGCAAACTAACGGCGGCGGTGATGGAGGAGACGGAGACAAAACCCGTCGTGAAAAGAGTGAGCAGAAAAATTACCAGACAGGTGAGCAACGCGTAGGGAAATAAAGCGATTAACATTCCGGCGCCCGTCGCGACGCCCTTACCGCCTTTGAAACCGGCAAATATTGTATAGGTATGCCCTAGAATTGCACAAATACCTGCCAGAATCATCACAATTGATGGATTTTCAAAAGGCGCTGTACCGAAACGAATGCGGGATATGACCAGAGTTGCAAACGTTCCTTTGGCAATGTCCACCAGAGAAACGAACAGCCCGGCTTTCCAGCCCAGAACACGGAAGGAATTTGTCCCCCCGGCATTTCCGGAACCATGCTCCCGGATATCGATCCCTTTGGTAATTTTTCCAACGATAATGCTGGTGGGAAATGATCCCGCCAGATAACTCAGCACAAGAATAACCATTAAATTTAACATTTATATCTCCCAGGTAATTCCGACCGCTGCGGCTCCGATACCCGCATGAGCGCCTAACACCGGTGATACCGGCATAATCGTAATCGGAATATCACCGAATTTTTCTTTCAATTGCTTAACCAGATATTGCGCCTTTTGAATATCGTTACAGTGAGCAACTGAAAAACGTACCTGTTTTTTATCTTTTACAAAGTTCATCGCCAGTTTGAAAACTTTTTTCACCGCACTCATATCCGAGAAACTTTTTGAAAAATGTTGGGGCATACCGCGCTGATCCAGATGAAGAATCGGTTTGATATTGAGAATTTTTGCCACCATTCCTTTGGCTTTACTGACACGACCGCTCTTCATCAAATATTTCAAACTGGGAATACTGACAAAAAGCTGAGTCTGTTTCGTAAATTTTTCAATTCCACGAACAACTTCATCGTGATCTTTACCTTCTTTTATCAAATGAGCAGCCTTTTCCGCCACAAAACCAAATCCGATGGACAATGATTTTCCATCGATAATGGAAATCTTCTTTTCCGGAAATTCCTTAGCCGCAGTCAATGCATTCTGGTAAGTACCGCTGGCTGCCTCGGGAATATGTATGGAAATTATTGATTCATAATGGGATAATAAAAATTGATAAAGATTTCTAAATTCCGACGGCGGTGGCTGGGAAGTTTTTGGATGATGAGATTCGGTCAATAACATTTCGTAAAAATATTCGGGAGTAATCGTAATTTTGTCAATATAGGTTGAATTCCCGAAGGAGACCCGTACCGGAATAACATGAATCTGATGTTCGTCAATGAATTCCTGGGGCAGATCACAGGCGGAGTCAACCACCAGTGCGATAGACGGATGTGGATTATGGGATACCAGGTACTGTTTTTTCATATCATCGGCTTTTTGTTGGAGTAGATCACCGTATTTACGGGCATAAGCAAATACTTTCGCCGGTTCGTTACTGTGAATGTGCAGCCGGGCTTTGTGCTCGGAACCGGCAACGACAATTGAATCACCATACGGCTCAATCTGTCTGCGCAGCGTCTTCAGGTCAATCTGTTGTCCTTCGATCAAACATTCCGTACAAAACCTGAACTTAATATCTTCCAGCGTCATGTCGGTGTGAGCAACAGTTTTGACGGGCTTAATCTGTATCTGTTTGTCAAATTCCTTGATCCTGCCTTTTTTTATAAAATGCGTGATGCCTTCCAGAATATACACAAAACCCTGGGCGCCGGCATCGACAACATTGGCTTTTCTCAGGGCTTCGAGCTTGGTTTTTGTGTTTTCCAGAGATTTCTTCGCCACATCCAGACCATTATGAAGAAGCTCCTGAAAATCGACGACCTTTTTACTGTTCTGATAAATATTTTCCGCCCAGTCCTTCATAACGGTTAAGATCGTACCCTCTTTGGGTTGGTTCAATGCTTCATATGCCGATTCTCTGGCTTGTTGCACCGCTTTCCCAAATTGTTCGGTACTGATTTTAATCCGTTCTTCCAATCCTTTGGCTAATCCATGGAAGAATTGTGCCAGGATCACACCGCTGTTACCACGGGCTCCTTCCAGCGCTGAATCGGCTATTTTTCGACTGCTGAAATCTACCGATTCGTTTGGATCGTCGCTCAAATCCTCGACCACCGTTTTCAGCGTTGAAGCCATATTGGAACCGGTATCGGCATCGGGGACCGGAAAAACATTTATTTCATTGAGATAATCCTGGTTATCACAAACCTTCTTAGCCCCGGCTATGATACCTCTGCGAAATCGTTTACCATCAATATATTTAATTTTCATTTTACATCATCCAATTAATATATGCACATGCGCAAGATTAATGTCTTATATATGAAATTCCAAGTGAATTATTCTTACAGTTTTCTGCGCAATTTCATTACGGGAGGAGTAAGCGCTCCTCCGGAAATGAGCGCTTTTAGCCCCTGTTCAACAGTCATCTCCGATTGAATGACATCATCTTCAGGAAGGAATAAAGCCCAACCGGAAGTTGGATTGGGAGTCGTGGGAATAAACAGATGGATGAATTCCGTTCCGTCCGCGCCCGTTGATTGTCCGGTCACAAATCCCAAGGTCCAGGCGCCTTTGCGGGGATATTCCACGAACACAACCCGCTCAAAACCGGTCTGAGTAAAAGAAAATGCGCTCATAATTTGTTTAATTGTCTGATAAACAGTCCGAACCAGCGGTATATAATTGAGCCATTTCTCGAAGAAGCCGAGTATGCTTTTGCCAAGTATATTGGTAATGAACAAACCCAGGAAGTAAATCGCCAACAGGGATACGATCAACCCCAGCCCAGGGATATGAAATCCAAGATAGGGATCAATTATCGGACTGACGATGCGGTCGAAGTAGCCGATGAAAGCTCGCAGGAAATAATAGGTCACAACAACCGGAATCAGCGCTAATGCTCCGGCAACTAATTTATTTCGCATACTGGTTCTAACATGGGTCCAGATCTTTTTCAGACTCATCTTTAATAACTTCCTTTTGTTAAGAGTTGAATGGCGATAAACGTCCTAAAATTCGTGATAAAATCGTCATTTGCAAATCTCAAAGATGCTTGATCAGTGCAATTTGTTTCGGGAACTCTTAAATCAACATCCACTATTTGGTATTCCCGCATTGTTATATACGCAGCACAGAGTGACGATATTTAAAATGATATAACTTCTTCATATAGCATCTTTGTTACTGTGTGAAGTTAGGCGTCGATTTTTCTATATTCAAGTCAAATTCTGTTCTTTTACAAAATATTTACACTATTTCATTGGTAAATAAGCCGCAATTATTTAGTTTTCGACATGACTTTTACACGACGGAAAAGACTTACCATTCCTGCAGTAATTTTGATAATATCGATCTCAAATGCATTTCCCCTCTTTGCTAAAGAGGAGAAGACCGCATTGGTTCTCAGTGGCGGAGGAGCGCGGGGATTCGCTCATATAGGCGTTTTAAGGGCGCTTGAAGAGATCGATTTTTATCCCGACATGATCATCGGCACCAGTATGGGTGCATTAATTGGCGCTTTATATGCATCAGGTAATTCTTCCCGGGAAATTGAAAATTATGTCCGAAATACCAAGTGGAATAAATTATTCTCACCGAAGCCCTACCGGGACATTGAATTTGTCACTCAGAAAATAAACGATCTCCCCGAGTTATTTACAGTAAAATTTGACGAAAAATTCAATGTCATCTTTCCGACTAATCTATTGCCTACACAGCAATTGCAGGAACGGATTTTTCAGATGATGGTCTACCCCGAATATGCCTCAAAAGGCAATTTTGATAGTCTGGCAATTCCTTTTCGGGCGGTGGCAACTGATATTACAACCGGGCAAACAGTAGTGTTAAAAGACGGAAGTTTAACAAAATCTATCGCTGCGAGTTCATCGTTTCCCATCGTTTTTGCCCCTGTAGCAATCGATACGTTTTTATTAGTGGACGGAGGATTAACCAATAACGTCCCCTGCGACGTGGCTTTTGAAGTGGGAGCGACATTTATTGTGGCAGTCGATGTGACCAGCAAAATAACTACCATATCACGGAATGTCGATCCATTATCCTATTTTAACCAGGCAATGAATACGCTGGCATATTACACCGATACCCGGAATCTCTATTTAGCGGATATATTAATTCACCCAAATATCGACGAGTATGCATCCAGCGATTTTAATGCCATCGACTCACTTATCCAGCGGGGCTACGACGCAACCCTTCCCTTTCTTGATAAGCTGCGTCCCTATGCCGATCCAATAAAATGGGATCCCAACTATATGCGAAATGCCATTAATCTTCTAAATAATACCCGCATCCACTCAATTCAATTCGCCGGTAATAATAAAACCCGCTCCTATATTATTAAACGAGAATTACTATTAAAAGAGGGGCAACTGTGGAACTCCGCCTATGCCTTACGCAGCATGAAAAATCTCTTCAGCACCGGACTCTTTCAATCGATTTACATGTCTTTTGATAATCATTCAAGTGATTCCGCAAATCTTACGGTAGAAGTCGAAGAAGAAGAAAATGCCTTGTTTTCCTTCGGCACCCGGTATGACGGTGAAAAAAAAGCCAGTGCATTTATTGCTGCGAAATACCGGAACCTGTTTGGAGCCGGCATTGATAACCAATTATCCCTGATTGTAAGCGATCAATATAGAAAATTGGAGTGGAGCGCCCGTACAACCCGAATTTTTACGACCACATTTACCGGCTATTCCTCACTTTACCAAAAATTTGAGAGTGTTCCCCTTTACGAAAAAGGAAAACGCGTCAGTTTCGGAGAATTTTATCACACCGGTATTGAAGTAAACGCCGGCGTCCAGATTCGGCGCGTCGGTTTGAGCGGCATTGGGGTAAAATTTGTTCACAACCAAATCCTGGAAAATTCCGGATATTCGTCCTATCCTATTAATAAAGATCAATATGGGGTCGGAAGTCTGATGTTCCGTATTTTAGTCGAAAACACCGATGATCCGGACATCCCTAAAAGAGGTCGAAAGAATAATATCATCTATGAACATTCATTCAGCGAAGACGATTTAAAACAATTCGTCCGTATTTCAGTCGAATCGGTAGTATACGAAACCTATAATGACAAGCATACATTCTCTACTCACATACACTTTGGATATTTAACCAAAGTTCTTTCTCATTACGAACGTTTTCGGCTGGGGGGCGTCAACTCTCTGCCGGGACTTCACCAGGATGAATTATGGGGCAGTCTGATACTTGCTCTGGGAATTGGTTACCGAGCTCCATTAACTAAAGGGAGTTTTATACGTTTTCAGGCGATGACCGGA
>JAHIOG010000148.1 GCA_018895675.1 bacterium | reverse complement strand
TTTTCGGATTCATCAATCGCTTTCGAGGAGAATAATCGAATTTTTCATTCACGATAATAAAAAAGGCTTCTTGAAGATAATGCAGGTAATTTGAAACCGTTTTCTTACTCACCGGTATATCAGTCGCCTGAATACTTTCAGTAAAACGTGATACCGAAAACAGGTCACCCATGATATCCAGACAATAATTCATCATGGCTTCAAGAAGAGCTTTGGCCCGGATATGATACCGCTCCAGTAAATCTTTATAAAAAATCGTTCGATAGTAAATTTGCAGTAGATCTTTTTTTTCTATCTCATTCTCTTTTTTTTGAACCTCAGGAAATCCTCCTTCTCTCAAGTACAGATCAAACACATTCAATAAGCCGCCTTTCTCAGGCGTGTAAAAGGTTCTCCCGTTAAAAGAAACGTTTTTCAATTTCAGTAATTCAGAAAACGAGAATGGCAGCATGAGGAGATCCTGGTATCTGCCTCTTAATTCCGTGGCAATTTCCCTGGAAAGTAGTTTCGAATTACTGCCGGATACAATAATTTTGTACCGGTTCTGGTTATGTAGTGTGCGAAGTACCCGGCTCCAGGAAGGAAAATTCTGGATTTCATCAAAAAAGAGGTAACGGGGATATTGATCTGTCAATTGATAAAAAGCAGACAGAATATTTTCGATGTCCGGCGCTTGAATCCCGATTAACCGATAATCTTCAAAATCGATAAACAGGATTTCTTTTTTCGCAACGCCTCTTTTCAGAAGATTTCCAATCAGCTGATACATAAAATAGGTCTTCCCGGCGCGTCTGGGTCCCACGATTGCAAGAATATTCGAAATGCGCTCTAAATCATTGATACCGGCATCTCTATCCACCATTGCCGGCAAGGGTCGTTGCTCCAGCCATTCCGCAATGAGATTTTTAACTTTTTCTATATTTATATTGTCTCCAATTGTTTCTTACGAGAAACAATATAAAACATAATCGTTTCTTATACAAGTAATATTCGCCTGGTTTTTTCGTGAATTACCGCTGCTGTTTTGTATTTCTATAATGAACGTTTCTTTAAATCCTGGTTGTCACTTTTAACCAATCCACTCAATTCCGTCTATGCTCGAGCTACGCCGGATAAAAAATTGCCCGCCTGGTCGGCAGACAGGAGTGGTTAATGTTTGGAGATGGTTTGAATAATCTACGAAAAGAAACGTTAACCACCGGCTTTAGCCGGTGGGATAAAATGGCTTCTACCTGTCGTCCCGACTTTAGTCGGGGAACTCACCGAATAAATTCCCCAAGGGGACAGGCGATGGTTAATGTTTTTCTGCAGCCGAGCTAAGTGCCGTTGCGCAGCGCCTGCCCGATCTATCTGCCGACAGGCTGTCAGGCGGGGAGCCCCGGAACGAGAATGATGACAGAATAAACTTTTTCAAGCAAATCAGGTCCCAACTTCTTATGTGCTGTATATGCAGCATCTACAAATTTTTTAGCAATGGATTCTTCTCCGCCTGCCCCCGACGAAGGAGGGCGGGCAGGCATTTCTGATAGTGGTTTAAAACTCATTTTCTTCCTTTGTGTCTTTGTGCCTTTGTGGCTAAGTAGTTATGGATATTTCTTTTATCTCAAAGACCTCATTGAGGCAATTTACTTTAGTAAAATCTATTCAAAATGAAATAATGATTGCATAATACGCCGTATTTTTGTTACTTGGAGCATTCTAATTGCGAGGTACAGAAAAATGAATCATTCAACACATAGTTTTCATCAAAAAAGTGACCAGATCGTCAGCAGATCCAATAAGACATTAAAGCTGGTTTGGATTTTCTCGTCGATTTTAATTTTGGCAATCATGTTTGCATTATATTTACTGATAAACTCAGGGGGAAATCCTATACCGGATATCAGTAAACAACTGATCGTCGTTGTGACGCCTTCCTGGAACGCTTCAAAAGGATCGCTATATCGTTTTGAGAGAGCGGAATCCGTCAGCGATTGGGAATTGATCAGTGAGCCTGTATCGATTATCCTTGGTCGCAATGGTCTGGGATGGGGGCGAGGGCTGCATAAAAACCCGGCACAAGATGAGCCAATAAAAATGGAAGGCGATGGACGCAGTCCGGCGGGAGTGTTCAAACTTGGTGACGCTTTTGGGTTTCCGTCAGCCGATGAGATGAAAATGCTGAAAATCTCCTACAAACCCGTAACCGATTTGCTGGAATGCATCGATGACGTCGATTCGCGCCATTATACGAAATTGATGAAACGCAGCGCCGCCGATACGATTGACTGGAATTCATCGGAGATCATTATCAGTTCGCCGACAGCCTATCATTTCGGAATTATTGTGGAGCATAATACTACCGATACTCAAAAGGGAGCCGGTTCCTGCATCTTTCTGCATTGCGTTTCTGCGAACGGTGATTCAACCGCCGGATGTACGACGATGGACAGAGCCGAAATGGAAACGCTGATCAGATGGTTGAATGCCGGCGCTGATCCGCTGCTCGTACAACTGCCGCTCCCGGTCTATCGACGAATACAGCACGATTGGAAGTTGCCTAACCTTTAAAAGCGGAAAATGGAGAACGGAGGAAGGA
>JAHIOG010000147.1 GCA_018895675.1 bacterium | reverse complement strand
GAAAGTGATTCTATTTCAGAAATTAGTTTACTTGTTTTTAGCATTTTTCCCTCCGATATTTTAAAATACACTTCTTTAAAATACAAAACAGCATAAAGAAAAGAAAGTAGTTTCTTGGATTTTATCTTATGGAAATCTAAATGTTATGCCACTCGACCGTCATGCTTAAAACCTGGCTGCCCAACCCGCTGCGGTCTCTGCTGAAAGATAAAAATTATCGAATTAAGGATCGAAAGCTTGTATTGCAAATTCCGGAATACAGCTATGATGTTCTGTTGATTGAATAACCCTATTTAAGAAATATCATCTTTTTCGATAGAATTACATCCTGACATTCCAGGGTAAAGATATAAACACCGGCGCTGACCGGTCTCCCGCTGCCGTCTTTGCCATTCCAAATCGTCGCATAAATTCCGGCTTTGCTCTTTCCATCAACCAGCGTTATGACCTGTCGTCCATTGACATCGTATATCGTCAAGTGGATATCAGCCATTTCCGGTAAATCAAACCGAATCGTTGTGGTAGGATTAAAGGGATTGGGATAATTTTGATACAGTGCAAAAGTCTCCGGCAGCAGATTTTCATTGGCAATATCCAGCGAACTGGTTCGGAAAGTAAATGTATCCGATAAAGCGCTGGCGCCTGCTTTGTCAACTGCTTCAACATACCAGGCATACTCATAATCGAGTTTTACTTTACGGCGGTCGCAATAGCTTGTATCCGTTCCATAGGTATACTTTCGCGTGGCATCCGTTCGGCCAGTAATAGAGATAATATAAAAGCTCATCATAAGGATCGACATCCTGCGCCGCAGTCCATTGAAACAGCGGATATTCGGTAAAAATGTATCCATTATTACCGGGCGTCAGTAACACAACCGGAGACGGCGGATCGTTTTCAAGATTTATGGCAAAGGAACAATAATCCTCGCTATTTACCGTTACAGCGCCGGATCGATCGGTAGCTTCAACCCGCCAATAATAAACGGTGTTATCAAGTAATGAATCTTCGAGAGTAATACTGGTATTTTCGCCTTCGTAGATAACAAAAAAATCATCTAATCCGGTGCCAATTTTTAACCTGTAAATCACCTGGTCATTGACATCCGGATCGGCTGCGGCATTCCATTGGAATGTAGGTGTAAAGTCCTGTAGAACTTCATCAACTGCGGGAGATAGTAGTGTAAATGGTTCCGGTGGACTATTCTCACTGTTCACTTTAAATGACCAAACGGCTGAAGTCAGTGTATCGTCTGTTTCGGTTATCATTTTCACTTTCCAGAAATATTCTGCATTCTCGATCAATGGGTTCTCAGGTTTGTAAAAATTTGTGTCGATTTCAATAGGTACCGTATTTCTAAAATCAGAGGTCGTATTTAAAAATAATTGATAAGTTGCAGATGATACTGAATTATCCGACAGAATTTGCAGTGAATGGTTCGCTTTTTCATCTCTAAGAATATTCAGAAAGAGTTCCCGATCTCCCTTCGAAAGAACGGTTGGAACCCAATAAAACAGCGGCTGCCTTGTAGCGATAATGCTCTCTTTTTCAGGCACGACCAAACTGAAATCACCCGGAATCGGAGGATCAACGTGGATATATGCGGTTTTGCTTTCGGTTATTGCCGTATCGCCATATTCGACAGTCAGTGAAACCGTATAGTCACTGGCATCACGAAAAATATGTATCGGATCTCGTACTGTGCTGATATTGCCATCATCGAAGTCCCATCGCATTGTACAATCCTCAGGTAAATACTCGGAGATATTCGAAAATTGAATTGTCAACGGAGCATTCCCCGACTGAAATTCTGCTGTAAAATCAACAGTCACCGGTCTTTCAATCGACCATTTTACCGCATCGAATACCAACTTCTGTCCGGCAATTCCCGATGCATCACCAAGTTTTACATAAGATTCTGTGCCAGATCTGAAGATATAATTCCCAAGCAATACCCACTGATCGGGAAATTGACTTTGATCGATGCTCACCTGTGATACGGAGTCTGCATGATTTATTGAATAAACAGCATTCGTTGCCGGTTGATCGGAGCTGGGAATATATGTATACACATCATAATGCGCCAGGGATGGCAGATTCGGCATCCAAGTCGCAAAACAAGTGTCCTCATTTACAGATATTCTGGAATAACACCACCAGTAATGACCATTATATCCAGCCTTTTTATCTTTCCATAGCGACATTGAAGCCGGTGATTTTGTATGTAAATAAAATCCGTTTTCCAAATGCCTGTCGTCAACCAGCGTATCAGCCCGGGCTGTTTTATTAAAACGCGTCGAAATACACCAGGGAATCCCCGATCCGGCGGAAGCAAGATTGACATTGCCTTCATTATAGCCGGGCCAATCATACAGCGCCCCGCTACCATCATAGGACGGATAACCGGCTGTGTTTTTATTACCATAGGGATCATTAAAGATCAATGTTTTCTTCCCTTCAACAATTCCTTTTGCCAGTACAAGATGACCTGAGCCGGTCAGCCAAACACACATCGTATATGGATAACCGGCATTGATATCTCCTGTGGTTTCTTGCCATGTGGTTGACCATGTTTGGCTCCCGGTCATTCCATGAAATTGATAATATTTCAACATGCGTGAGTTTGGACTACCGCCCGTGCCCCACATATATCCATAGCCGCCTTTTCCGGCAGTATGACCACCCGGAGATGATGAATAGGAATAATCGGTTTCACGGTAATAATAACGCTCGCAGATATATCGCCCCCAATAACTTGTGTGACTGTAGGGGCTTGAGCAACGATCTTCCCAGCGAGGTAAAATATTGTAGTAGGCTAAAACCATTGCAGCAGCAGCCGGAGCGCAGGCATAATATCCCCAAAACCAATTCGGGACGTCATAAACCTGGTGAAGATAGGGAACCTGTATTCCTTCGGATTCACTTTTGAATGGCTTAACCGATGGCGATGGTGAAAAGCTTTTTTCATTGGAAATTGGCTTGACAACCCGTGGATTGGATATTTCCGACTTTTGAATGTTGATATCGGAGATTATGAATTCCTTTTTATCAAAGACATGGTACAGAACCTGACGGTCATTATTAGAGAATACCGGATCCATTTCAAAAATCTGTTTCGTATCTGTGATTTTTCTTTGATTCGTCCCGTCGAATCGAATCGTATATATATCAGTATTCAGTAACTTAAAATCCTCGATTTCCTTTTTATAGAAAATTATCCATTCCGAATCATCCGACCAGGTCGGCTGATGTCCTTCACCCAGGTCAAACGTCCTGTCGTTGATCCGATCATAAACCCAAATTTTACTGTCAAAACCGGAATATAAAATGTAGCGTGAATTTGGCGACCATTGAGGATAATAATAACCGCCTTCACTGTCCGTAATCACTGATCTTTCACCGGTTTGCAGATCGATTATCCATAACTGGTCGTTATCATCATTATAACAGGCGTTTTCACCATCGGGGGAAATTGGAGCAATGTTGGAGTAAACCCCGAGATCGACTTCTCTTCCATCCGATATAATTAACCGGCTACCTACCGTATATGCCACACGACCATCACGTGTAAAACCTGGTTGCCCAACCCGCTGCGATGGCTCTGTCAATCTTCTAATTTCTCCATTATTCAAATCAATAATAGCGGAAGACTGCATTCCGTTTTGGTCGATGAATTTAAAACCAGCTCTTTGCATATCGGGAGCAAGTGTGTAATACAAACCACTGCCCCTGGAATCGGTCAGGACTTCAGTTTTACCATTCCGGTAAAGATAGATTGCCGATGTATAATTATCCGTAAACACAAATCCGTCCTCAATAATGCGAGGATTTCGAATATATCCTTTTTCTTCCATAACATCCCGGGCTGCGAGGAAGTGAACAAATGCAACTGTGAGTATGATGATATAGTGTAACTTATTTATGTTCATGCTGGTCCTGTAAATTAAATAACCGGTCAAAACTATGATGACAAAAGCGAAAGTGCAAGCGTGGAAATTAGTATTATGAATCTGATTTATTCTTTATCACACTTTTATATTTTTTCCAGATAGCAGCAAGTTGATAACCATTCAAATTCACATTTACAAGATGCTTGAGCATCGTAACGAGAAAAATCACATTCTATCTTGTTCACCCCAGAAAATACCAAGGCAGCGCAATAATCTTTTCATGCAGTCTTTTAACCTCAGTCCCGGTATGAAATAAGATACCCGCGGATGTTTCCGGATATTCATCCAAAAACATTTTTATATTTTCAATATCCGAATATTTTGGTCTTGAAGTAAACTTAACCTCTATTGCCAGCAGCTTCCGCCCCCACTCCACCACAAAATCAACTTCTTTCCCGGTAGAGGTTCTCCAGTAGTATAAATGGGCTGAGGGTACAAGCAATTGGGAAAGCGTATGAAGATGGAGATAAATCATGGTTTCATATATACCGCCAATTTCCCGGGAGGATTCTAGTGAGTCAATTGTATAATGACCGGCCAGAAAAGTTACTAAACCGGGATCATTCCACATAATTTTAGGTGATTTAATGAGCCGTTTCGTTCGATTAATACTGAAAGCAGGTAAACGATTCAACATACAGGTGGTTTCCAATAGATTAATGTAACGGTGAACAGTGGGTTGGGTGATTCCGGTATCTCGGGATACTTCCGATTGATTCAACATCTGACCACAGCGTAACGCCAGAGCCGACATTAATCGTCGAAAGTCAGGCAGAGAATCAATCTGCGACAGTTGGCGCAGATCACGCTCCAGATATGTGCTAATATATCCTTCCCACCACCGCAATACTGAGTTGTTCTCCGAATACGGTATTAAGGTCGGCATAAATCCCTTCCACATTTTTTCAAGTGGCAATACAGGCTCTGAAACATCTTTTTCAAAATCCGACAAATTTCCATTAAATAGATTCCGTAGTATATTATTCGGAGGATTGCCGTTCAGTTCGCCAATTGTCATCGGTGACAGTGAAAAATAGGCGGCTCTACCGGCTAAACTCTCACTTACTTTTTCCATTAATAACAAATTCGCAGAACCGGACAAAATAAATCTACAACGGTTTTTTGCAGTATCAACAGTTGATTTAACCGCATCAAGTAGCTGGGGTGACTTTTGAACTTCATCTAAAATAACCGTATTGGTACCTGCCCATAAAGATTCAGGATCCTTTTTCGATTGATATAAAACATTGAAATCATCAAGACTTACATATCGCCAATTTTTAAAGGGTTCCTCATTCAAGAGCAATGTACTTTTTCCAACCTGTCTTGCCCCACTTAGCACGATAACGGGATGGTCTTTAATGCTTTCGCGGAGCAGGGAGGCAAACCAGCGCGGTCGATACTTTAACTCATTAATTGAATAGATATCATTCATAACGTGAATAATATACAAACATATCCATTAAATCAAAACCATTTTTATTAAAAAAAGCCGGGCGCTTGAATTTGATTTTATCATTATTATATACGATGAACTACCCCGAAGCAAGCTCCGTGGAATTTTTTCGATTAAATAACCGGTCAAAACTATGATGACAAAAGCGAAAGTGCAGGCGTGGAAACCAGAATTATGGATCTGTTTTATCCTTTATCACACTTTTATATTTTTTCCAGATAGCAGCAAGTTTATCGTCGTTACCGTTCTGGTAGACGATTAATAAGATTATGTTTGATTGATTTCAACGGACTGAAATAATATTCGCGCCGTTTTTTCGACAATTCTTCCAAGGACAACTGCTTCGCTACG
>JAHIOG010000146.1 GCA_018895675.1 bacterium | reverse complement strand
TCCTTCCTCGCCTTCTACTTCACACTGCACATCGTCACGGGGTAAATTTTTTACATAACCACATAAACCGTACTGATTTGCTTTCCGATACGCAAAATACCGGTAGCCCACTCCCTGAACCATTCCTCTAACTACTATTTCAGCGTGAATCTGCATAATCTTTCAATCCAGGTCGGACAACTTCGCGACCTGTCTAAATTTGTTCTTCAAATAAAAAAAATATAGTACAAATTTGGGATACGGATCAAACTTAATCTTCACATTACCTCTATTTATGAAAAATTCTCTGTTGTTCTAAAAGTCTTCGCTCTCTTTTTAATTCTTTGATCAACTCTTCCTCGGTTGGCAAATAAAGTTGATATTTGGAAGAAAAAAGCTGTTTACTATTCTGTAAAATGGAATATTTAACCACTGCTTCATTTTTTTCGGAACAAAGAATAATTCCTATAGTAGGATTATCTCCCCTCACTTTATACTTATCTTCATACATCCGGATATACATATCCATTTGACCAATATCCTGATGTGTTAGTTTACCGATTTTCAAGTCTATTAAAACAAAACATTTTAAAAGATAATTGTAAAAAACCAAATCTATATAGAAGCGCTCATCTTCAGCAGAAATTCTTTTCTGTCTGTCAACGAAGCTAAATCCTTTGCCGAGCTCCAGTAGAAATTCTTGAAGTTTATCTATAAGCGCCTGTTCCAGTTCAGATTCGCGATAAGAAGCTCTGTCCTTTAAATCCAGAAATTCCAGAACATAAGGGTCTTTTAGAATATTTTCGGGTTTTATCATTGATATTTTTTCTTCAGCTTCTTTTTTAACGATATCTTTATCTTTACTTTTCAATAGCCTTTCATAATAAAATGAGTTTATTTGACGTTCCAGCGCTCTTGTGCTCCAACCACAATCAGCCGCTTCGTTCATATACCATTCACGTGCTTTAGGATTTCCAATTCTTAAAAGCAGCTTGTAATGCGTCCAGGATAATTCGCTCCGCATTGCGGAGTGTTTTATTGCAGACTTGTTATTGCCATTTCCCAATTTGCTCCGCAACGCGGAGCGAATTGAAAAACAGTAATAGAACTGCCTCATATTTCTTAAACTCTGCTCGGAAAATCCTCTACCAAACTCTTTTGTTAGCCGGATAGATAACTCCTTAATTAGAGCTTTGCCATAATCAGCGCGTTCTTTACCATGTTGTTCCTCCTCAACGATTATCTTTCCGATATTCCAATATGCCTGCACCATAGAGAAATTTACAGCACAAGAAACATATTTTCGGGCTTCGCTAAGAATAATTCGAATCGATTCGTAAGTTCGGTGTACTTTAATTTGAGAATTCATCTTAATTCCTACACCACTCGAAAATATCGACGACAGATTGAATCGCGCTTATTTGATATTGCTGATTGGGATCAAAATGGAGTTTCAATATTAAATTCCAATTTGCTCTAACAGATATTTATTTATTCTATCTTTATTAGAAAGAAGCGAAGAAAATTGTTTCTCTCCGATGTCGCTGAACTTTGCAAGCACTCTGCGGTTGATAGTTTCCTGATCTTCAAATATGGAGACGGAGTTATATTTGACGCCCCATCGTTCAAACTGATACATGGAAATCATAACATCTTTGCATTTACTGTCATTTAAAATGGCAAAAAGATAGAGTGGTTTAGGCATACCATTAATGCGGCAGTCAACTACATATTTTTGATCTTTGTCAAATTCCGGATGTGTATAATCGAAGGTGAGTCGTTCTTTGGGAACAGATTCGCTTATCAGCTCTTTAAAATCTTCATAGAATGTCGATCGTACCTGCTCTTTGCTTAAATAGGATATGTCTGTAATTTTTACAAGAGCCTGTAAAAAGTTGTAAAATGATGCCCCGTAGTTATTGTCATTAACTCTGATAAGAAGCTCGCCATTGTTTTCTTCAAGTCCAAAACTGGAAATGGTGTTTGCCAATATCTTCTGACGATTTCCTTTGTTTAAAACGGAAACATCCATGTCATAACTCATATGCATTAATGTATGTGCCTCATCAGAAAATATGTATGAGTCTTTATCCTTTTTTAGGACGATTGAAAAATGGTCGCCATCTTCAAACTCAAATGGTGTAAATACTCGATAACGATCAATACCTTCTTCTAACAAAATAATTTCAGAAGAAATAATATCTCTCAAGTTATCCTGTATTGTTGATAAATCTGTGTTCATGAGTCCCCCCCTATTCGCTAAATAAACTTGTTTGAGGATTAAGCTTAGTTATTACATTACAATCTTTCAACAGGCATTTTAGCGCGCCTCTCAGATCGGAATAGCGATCTGTTGCTTCCGCAAAGCTTTCTTCCTTTCTTCCTACGTCCTGATAACGTTGTGTTGCCATATGGATATGAAATGCATAGAATTTATCGCCCTCAAGTTTATTTGAATACTCGTGACTTTTACCGTTATAGCGTCGTATTTTGAAATCTTTATTAAAGCCCCTTTCCTGAAATGCCAGAATAGCGGAAAAATCATTCACATTGTTCAGATTCTGACGAAGCTTTATGACATACAGACTGTTATCCGCGCGCACTATCTCGACGGAAGACCTTTTGTGACCATCAGATTCTTTGAAATTCATCATTTCATCAATCAATCCCCCAAAAGGCTTTTCTTCGGCAATAAGGCTTTGTATTTCTTCATCTGTGAAATAGTAATTCATTCTCTACACCACCCTCATCTCAATCCCCGCGTCTTTCATCTGCAAAGCAGTATTGGTTTTCAACTGATCGTTGTCTTGAAAAAGCCTGTCCAACGTGATCAGTTTCTCCGGCTTACCGTCAATGGAGGTTTTCACATTGTTTTCGTCAATCTTTTCCAGAACGACTGCAATTTCATTCTTGTTTATCCAGTAAACATTATCTCTATATTCAATCTCCGAAGTTAGTTCTTTTCCTGATTTCAATAACAGCTCGTATAGAATTTCCTCAATTTCAGCGTCTTTTGCAACCGGGTCGGCGTGATTTTCCATCCATTTCATTAAATCCTTAACGTTTTACTTCACTCGTAACTGATGACATGCGCTCAATTCACTTTTCCAACTCAAACACATTATAAATCTTCATTGTTTGTTTGTGCCTTCGCAGCATACTTCTCCGAATCAAATGCTAATCGAACTGCTTCTTCAGGAGTATCGACAGCAACAACTCCTTTGATGTCCCAGGAATGCAATGTAAATACCGGAATCCGAAACTGAAGACAATAGGCAATTTCCGAAAGAGTGCCGTATTCACCGCCAATGGCAATCGCTGCCGATGCGGTTCGGGCAATAATCGAATTTCGGGCAAGTCCGACGCCGGTGGCTATTGGGACAGTCACCCAGGAATTCGCATCCCGGATATCGTCTCCCGGCAATATTCCCACTGAAAT
>JAHIOG010000145.1 GCA_018895675.1 bacterium | reverse complement strand
ATCGTAAAAAAGAACTGAAAAACGTTTACCACTTGCACGGCTAATAGAAGCACCAACGTATTATAGCCAGATGAAAATTCCGCACCATAGAAAAAATACAACAGTTTATCGCCCAACAGGATACCGCCAGTCAGTACAGGTATTGCAAGTATTAGTGAATAGCTAAACGCTCGTGCAAGAGACTTCTCAACGAGATGTACCTCACCGCTTTTTCCCCAAAGGCTTACTTTGGGCCATAATGTAGTGCGAAGAGCATAAGTAGTAAACGTTGCAGCCATTGTGAACTGCAACACTACCTTATAAATCCCCACGTCGGAATTTTCCATGAAATAACCTATAAGAACAGTATCAGCCTGTAAAAATACTAATGCACCGCCGGACGAAAGAAACAACCAAAATGCAAACACGAATAGGCTCTTGATATGCTGACAGTTAAATCGTACTAAATGCAGGTCAAAAAATCGGAATTCGATTATACTCCCTAAAAGCAATCCAGCTACCATACCTCCTGCCATGCCAGCAGCTCCATATCCTAGATAGATCGCTATAATCTGGAAAATGATACTTGAAATAATAGTGATGGCATTGCATGTTGATCTTATCCCCATTTTCCCACAGCCTGCTACTCCTGTACCGACCCCGCCCTGGAATACAGATATTATTAACATTAATAAAAGCCAGATAAATAGCCCGGAATTATTTAAATCAATGAAATAGTCTTTGAATATTATTAAAACAAGCAAGGTAATAATCAAAAATAAAGAGCGAAGCATGAAAAAAGCACTGAAATATTCATCCCGCTCTTCCCCCTCACTGATACGTTTGATCGCTGCTCCTCCAAATCCGCCATCGCTGACTAAACTAAAAATACCAAAATATGCCAGCATCAAAAAATACGCGCCCAGTATCTCGGCGCCCACAGCATGGGCAAAATACATAGTGCTGCCAAAACCGACGGCTGTTATTGCGAGTTGCCAGAACAGGGATATTATGCTCTGGCGCTGTACTGCATCGATATTCAGGATACGGGTGAAAATATTCATTTTTAATTATATTTTATATTTTAATTTATTTTTAATCTCGTTATAATTATTTATAGTCCATACAAATTTATATAATCCTAAATGATATAACAATTTGATGCTGTGGTGCCTTATCAAGAATTTATAATATTCATCTCTATTGTTCTTGGGTTCATTTTGAAATTTATTTTTCTTACATGCATCATTCAATAAAAAGCGATAATATAATAGATCGGCATCTGATAATTTGGTCAGATTGATTTTGAATTCGGCTGCATCACTGTTGGATATCCATTCGAGGTATTTTTCCTCATCTTTGATTAAACCTTCTTTTATAGCATACTGATAAATTTCAGAATTTGGATATGGCGTTGCGAAATAATTTGCTGCGCTGTCTATATTGCAATCATGTATGAACTTTAAGGTATCCTTTATAGTTTCCTTAGTTTCATCGGGCATTCCTATTATGGTAGGCGCGCCCATGATTAGACCATGTTTTTTGAGAAGCCTGTATGCATTATAGTTGTGTTCTACTCTGACATGTTTTTTCATTGAGTTCAGCATTTGCTGACTGCCGGATTCAAAACCAACCCCAACATGAACACATCCAGCCGACTTTAATTTTATCAGCAAATCATCATTGATCAGGTTCGCCCGACAGCTAATTCTAAAACGTACATCTTTTTTAGTATTTTTTAGTGAATTGCAGAAATCATTTACCCACTGTTGATCTGTTACAAAAAGGTCATCCTCAAATTGGAAAAAATTAATTTTGTAATTGTCCGCCAGATACATCATATGTTTGATCACGTAAGGAACTGAGTGTTTTCGCATTCCTTTTATCATTCTGTAACAGAATGTGCAATTCCCAATACAACCCCGGCCCGACAGGATATCAAAATAACGGCAATCGCCATGATTAGTATCCCATTTACTCTCTGATTCCAATCCAATTTGTGCGGCTTTTCCATTTTCAATTATATATTTCTCTATAT
>JAHIOG010000144.1 GCA_018895675.1 bacterium | reverse complement strand
TTCAGGAACTTCTTGCGGCGCCTTTACTTCGAACTCAACCCAATCGATGTCTTTTGTATAGCCATATTTTTCAAGGTGTTTAGGATAATAGGAATAATTGTATATTGTAGCCATTGTACCGAGTTCTTCAAAGCCCTCAATCAACATTCCTTCATAATCAAGATCGGTAAATCCTAAAGGTCCATGAACGGCTTCCATACCTTTTTCTTTAGCCCATTTCTCCACAGTTTCAATCAATGCTTTCGACACATCCTTATCATCAATAAAATCTATCCATCCGAAACGAGCGTATCTGTTTTTCCATTCTTCAACGTATCGCCAGTTGATGATCCCGGCAATTCTGCCGGCGATTTTTCCGTCTTTGTACGCAAGCCAATATTTTACTTCACAAAATTCGAAGGCGGGATTTTTATCTCTACGTAAAGTATTCATTTCATCAAAACGCAACGGAGGTACCCAGTATTTATTCCCGGCATAAAGTTTATACGGAAAAGATATAAATCTTTTCAGATCACGCTTGTTTTCAACTTTTTTGATTATGATATTCATATTATTCATTGTCAGTTCCCATATTGTGGTTTAATTTCCCTGAAAATAATTTTTTATCATTCAATTATCCGAACTATATATTAATCATTTTTTAGCTTTCGATAAAATATTTTTTCGTCCGGGTAAATTTCTGTTTCACGATGCCTTTTAACACTACGAACATAAGAAATTTCCTTTCATTTAGAACTCAATTTTATCGGTTTAATAATTCGATCGTCATTCGGTTAATGCAAATTATCAAGATGAAAACACCTATGAATATCATACAAACACAAAGAATTTGTCCCATAGTAAAGGAGCCGAACACAAAACCCAATTGAGAATCGGGTTCGCGAACAAATTCAATAAAAAATCGTACTATTCCATAACCAATGAGGTATAAGCAAAAGAGAAATCCATCAAAAACCTTTGTTTTTCTCAAGCTCCAAAGGATTAGAAATAGAAATATTCCTTCAAAAAAAGCCTCATAAAGTTGAGATGGATGTCGCAACTGATGTGTCGGATCTAAAGGGAAGTACATCCCCCAAAGGACGGTTGTAACACGCCCATAAAGTTCCCCATTAATAAAGTTACCTAATCTTCCAAATGTATAACCTAAAGGAATCGCAGGACACAATAAATCAGATAAATGCCAAAAATTCATTCTATATTTCCGGCAAAAGAGGATAGAAACCAAAATAACGCCAATGACTCCACCATGATAAGACATTCCGGAAATGCCTACGCATTGAAATCCATTCGAAATATCAAACGGGCAGATCATTTCTAGTGGTTTTGCTACAAAATATTCAAAATTATAAAATAGAACATATCCCAATCTCCCACCAACCAGAACTCCAATAATTGCCCAGGCAAAGTAATTCTGTATTATCTCCTTAGAAAATTCGTATTTTTCATTTTTTAATCTATACAAAGCGAGCAGGTATATGATGGTAAACGCAACAACATACATTAATCCATAATAACGTAATTGAAATGAACCGATTTCAACGATATTGGGATTAATATGTTTTGGTATGTTATTCCACCAGTTCAAAATTCATAATTCCCACATTTAACCTATTGATTTATTTATAAAAGATAACTTTTTCACCGGTAAAAAATTAACAAAGCCCGATACGGTCACAGCTAATAGATTACAGATAACTACCTCAATCCTTTTTTTAGTGGATTTTATCATGAAACGTTTACCTTTTTGTCAAGTTCTGTAAATAGCAAGAATTTCATTTCTTTTAGGAGCGGGGGTATCCAATAAGGATCTCCGTCATAGACTTTCCACGGCAAACGGAGAAAATCGTTTAGATCCCTTTTTCCCTCCACTCTATGT
The DNA here is from genome assembly GCA_018895675.1 of bacterium. Classification (GTDB taxonomy): domain Bacteria; phylum Fidelibacterota; class UBA2242; order UBA2242; family UBA2242; genus UBA9312. The sequence continues at coordinate 4,382 of JAHIOG010000144.1, read as the reverse complement.
ACACTAATCTTTTCTCTGTTCATGTTTTCCCCCTTCGGTCAAATTATGTCTACTGATTTCTTAATGTTGAAATTCTCACAAAGAAAGAAATAGCAAAAGTCAAGTTAACAGACCCATTTTTGCAGCACGAAACTTAGGTATATAACCCCTCCAGTCCGAAAACCTTCATAAATTTTAGAGCCTTTGACTCCGGCAAACTCTTGAAATGATTTTAACAACAGCCTGGGTATTGATTTTTGAATAAACGTCATCTTGCGTTCATTGTCCAAATTCAGCGCCTCGATAACATTGGGAGTTATATTCGTGTCTTTGATGAGAGTCATTCCTGAACGGTGCAGCTGTTTGTGAAGTGTATCGATTTTGTCTTTGCCACGAAAGTCTGCGTAAAGAAAGTAACCACCTTGCCGGAGGACTCTCTTGACTTGCATAAGAAAAGCATCCATTGAACCATAACAGTGTGAGGACTCTGTATTAACAACCACATCAAAGCTATTATCCTCAAAGGGCAGAAATTCAGCATCGCCCGTTACGAATGAAAGTCCTTCAACAGAATAACTCTTTTTACAAAATGCCACGGCTTTTTCTGAGAAATCAACACCAACCATTGTTTTTGGTTCTAAATAACGTTTGATATAATGTGATCCACCTCCTCGACCGCTGCCTACCTCTAGCACATTTAAATCCCTAAGGTTAACAACATTAGCAACATGGTGATAGAGTTGAACGTAGTAGAGATTTGGCTCGTCATCATCTTCTAAGTTAAACTTTTCTGTTTGATGGTCTAATGGGGCATAACCATAGTTCATGAATGACCAGTCTTTTCTCTGATAGTATCCTGCCAGGAACTGGTACCAACGTCTCCAGATTGATCTTCCAAGATAAGGAGAAATTCGACAAAGTGCCATGAATAGTTTAGCTATCATGAAATGTCTACCTTTTTGTCAAGTTCTGTAAATAGCAATAATTTCATTTCTTACTATATTAGTGACTTCATTTATTATTTCAAGATCATACTCTCTATCATAATAACTGTCAAAATAAATAGGCTTACCAATTTTAACTGTGATTTGATATGGTCTGGGAATTTTTTTTCCATAAGGGAGTACTCGGTTACTTCCGATAATGGCTGTTGGTATTATCGGGACCTTAGCCTTTAGTGACAAATATGCAAAACCATGTTTAAAAAAACCAATCGTCCCATTTTTACTGACATAACCTTCGGGAAATATAGCAATGATCTTTTGTTGATGCAATCTTTTGGTGACTGTTTTAAATGTTTGATGACAAACTCCTGTGCGGTTAACTGGAATTCCATTAAGCATGGTTAATAAAAACCTCAACAAAAAATTATTAAACAGTTCTTTTTTACCGAGTGTGTAAATTTCCTGGTGAACGGCAGCCATTAAAATAAAAGAATCCAGAGTGCTAAAATGATTTGCGGCTAAAATAAACGCCTTATTCTGCGGCAAATAATCCTGCCCTTCAATCCACAGCCTCGAATATATTTTAAAGAATACCCAGGTTATTATTTTAACAAATTTGTAAAACATTGTTCACTCAATATCCTTTATCAAAACTATTTAGGGATCATCACCTTCAGGGCTTTGGGAACTAAGGACACCTTCAGCCTGGCATCCCCATCCAAAGCTTCACCGTCCACCTGTATGGGTGCCGGCCCGGGCAGAATAATCTCCACATTCGAGGACCGGTAAATTTCAAAATAACGGGTTCTATCAATATGTCCGGTGAAAAGTTTCGGGACAAGATAAATGGCTTGTAATATATTCAGGTCATTGATAATGCAAATATCCAGTAAGCCATCGTCGGGCTGTGCCTGTGGTGCGATAATGGCGCCATTGCCAAATTGTATAGTGTTAGCCACAGCCACCAAAAGAGCCTTTACTGTGATCTGCCGGTGATCAAACCTGAGGGTGATCTCTTCAGGTGAGTAGTTGAAAAATTCTTGAAGGCCAATATATAAATGAGGCAGTATCCCTCTTCGAGACCTTGTATTAATCCGTTTTGTCACTAAGGCACCAAACCCAACTCCGGAGCTAGCGAAAAAATATCGGTCCTGAATCTTTCCTACATCTATTCTCCTGAATTTCCCTTCATATAATATTTGACAGGCTTTCTTAAATTGCAGGGGAATTCCCAACCCCCTCGCCAGACCATTTCCTGAGCCCACGGGAATAATCCCCAAACATACATTTGAATTAACAAGTGCTGAAGCTACTTCGTTGACGGTGCCGTCTCCCCCAGCGGCTGCCACAATATCGAAGCCATCCTGTACCGCTTCACGGGCTATCCGTAGAGCATCCCCTCTGCCAAAAGTCTGTTGAATGTCATACTCATGTGGAAACTCAGCTAAGACTCTTTCAAGGGCTCGTTTCATTCTATCCCCATTTCTGCCACCGCCGGCTATTGGATTTAAAATGAACTTTATTTTATGAGTCATCTCTGCCTTTATAAAGTATATAGGGAAATTCTATGAATCTTTTCAGATCACGCTTATTTTAAACTTTTTTGATTGCGATATCCATCTTACTCATTGTCAGTTCTCATATTGTGGTTTAATTTCCCTGAAAATAATTTTTTCACCGGCAGGAAAATTGACAAAGTCCGAATCGTTACAAATTATTATCATAAAAAGCATCTTGAGCGGCTTTATATCCGATATCGATTATTTCCCTGGCTTTGTAGAAATCAAAAAAACCCGCGAAAGGGATATCCGGTTCAATTAAAATATCCGGTTTATACAATTGAATGGAGAGACGCGCCAGCTTTCTCTGAGTTATATAAACAGACTGTACCATCACGCTTATTAATCCCGGAACATTATATTTTTTCTTTTTTGTCAATAATACTTTTATCCATCTATCATCTATATTGAGCGCTTCTAACTTTTTCCGCATAGCGGATTTCATTTCCGCAGTAAGAGCTGAAGCCCGCAAATTTTCATTTTCTTTTTTCTTAACAGGTTTTGTTTTGTTTAATGCTGGCATAACATTTACTGCTATTATAAAATCAGCGCCCATTTTGCATACAACATTAATTGGAAGGGGGTTTGACAGCCCGCCATCGACCAGTATTTGATCACCGTGGATTACAGGCTGGAAAATAACCGGCACTGAGATGCTGGCTCGTATTGCTTCAACCAGGTTCCCTTTGTTAAAATTAATTTCCTGTCCGGTGAAAATATCAGTCGCCGTCGCTGTAAAGGGGATTTTAAGATTTTCGATTTCAATATCTCCGACTATATCTCTTAGAAATTCTTTTACTTTCGTTCCTGATATCAGACCGGATTTTGAAATAGTCGGCAGGAAGTACTTTACTGATGATGCTAAATCCGTTTTAAGGGCAATATCTTCAATTTCATTAATACTTATTCCGGCGGCATAAGCGCCGCCGATCATGGCGCCGATACTGCTGCCGGCGATAAAGTCGATTTTTATTTCTGCTTCTTCTAAATATTTCAGAACCCCGATGTGGGACAGACCCTTTGCAGACCCGCTGCCAAGGACTAACCCTACTTTTTTATTGCCAATTTGATTTTTCATGTTCGTTCTTTTAATTCATTTCACTTTCTATTTTTTCAAGCGCCTCTTGATTCCGGATTTAATCCCATTAACGTTTCTTAACGCTTTATTTTCTAAGTCGCCAAGGAAAGAAGCATGTGTAATTATAAGAAATGACGGTAAGAAAGTTAACGACGCTAAAGCGCTGATTATCATCGTGAGGGCAATTAACCAACCAAACCTTTGCATCGGAACTATACTGCCCAATAGAAGGACCAGAAAACCAGCCATTACGGAGAAAGCGTTAATGATAATGCCCCTACCTGTTGTTTGCAGCGTCGTATTAAGAGCATTCTCTACACTGTTCATTTTGCTAATTTCAAAACGGAAGCGATTATTAAAATGAATGGTGTAATCTATGCCGATTCCCACCGCCACGCTACCGATCATTACCGTTGCGGCATCCAGAGGTATTTTGAAAATCCACATTACAGTAAAATTAAAAAGAATAGTAATTATAATGGGTAAGATGGAGATTAAACCCCCGATAAACGATTTGAATTGAATCGTCAATAAAATCAGCACCAATCCAATTGCAAAAATGAGACTGAATGTCTGGCTGGAAACAATGTTTTGATCAATATCCTTATAAATTATGGGAAGCCCCGTCTGTTGAAAATTCATAGTAACTGGCATATCCGGTTGGTCATTCAGTTTATCTAAATAAGAAAGAGGAATTGCAATTTGAGTGTCGTTAATTTTCCAGATATCGCCAATCAGTTTTTTCTTGAAATCAGGATGTAAATTCAGGTCTTCGGAAATTAATGGCGCTATATCCGCTAATATACTATTTACTTTATACCA
>JAHIOG010000143.1 GCA_018895675.1 bacterium | reverse complement strand
GGGTCGAACCACTCTCCATTATCTTTAGGGCAAAATTCAGGGATGCAATGAAAAAAGCCGGTTTGTTTAAACTTGTGCCTGCTGAAGTTTGGCAACAGGATTGGGTTGTTCATATTGAATCAGTTGGAAATGGTGAAAATGCTTTGAAATATCTCGCACCTTATGTTTACAGAATTGCTATCTCTAATTCCAATATACTCGCCTGCAATAATGGTCGGGTTACTTTCCGATACAAAGAATCTGAAACCGATAGAATTAAAACAATGACTCTTTCAACAATTGAATTTACCCTGTGAGATAAAAGTATATTGTAATCAATTTCAAATAATAATTTTACTATCTCACAGGGTGAATCCGGCGCTTTCTTCAGCCTGTCTGCCGTCCCGGGACAGGCAGGCATGTCCTTCCGAAAGGTTTTCAGAAAGTGCGCTACTTTGGGTTCCTGCATCCTAAAAACAAAATTCATTTTGATACGCTTCGACTCTTACTTAATCCTAAACTACACGCAAGAAAAGATACTATCAAAAAGGATTTTATCTTTAAATGCCCAAACTGCGGGAAAGAAATGGTATTATTTGATAAAACACGTAGAAAAAGGGCGCCGCCGCTAGCAGCGCTGCTGTCAATACAGAAAGATGTCTATTAAAATTAAACCGCAAATTGCGGCATTGGAACAGTCTATGCAAAATTCGGGATTCCGCGAGTATCGTGCCGGTTTTTATCAAGATATCCGATGTAAAAACAACGTTTATGATTAACACTGCTGCAATAAGCTGAATATTCCACCTGTTCATCACTGATTATCAGAATAACTCAAAACCGTGCAATTTCCAGATAGATGGCTTAGTTTCCCATCGGGACTCCGAGCAACCCCTGCTTGCCTCGAAGAGATGTCCTTGACACACACTGACGCCGAATAAAAGATTTTCTGCTATCGTTATTTTGTTTATATGGCGTCAGGTGCAAAGTAGATTCGTTAGCGTCGTTTGGTATTCGTGTTTCGAATCCTTAAGCAGTATTGCGTCACTTCTTCGTCCAATTCCATAGGATAGTCGTAGCCGAGACCTGTCCCAACTGCTCTTGCCAGCTTTCTAAAGAACTCAATAGTCTTGAAGAAGGCCCGCCAGTTCTCTTCGACATTTGCTCCGGCGCAAGTAGATTCGTAATCCCTCCAAGCTTCGACATCAAGATAGTGCTTAAACATTTTGCCACAGATTCCAGTTCTCACGGACCAGTCATTCTGTAAACCAATGTACCATTCGACAACCTTCTGCAGGAAAGAGTATCGAAGGACATTATCGAACATATATTTCGCAAAAGGCAATTCATCCCGCCAAAGGCATTTTGGCACATAGATTGCGTCCCACCAGAATTCATGAACCAGTATTTCATACTCCTGTCTGGAAGGTTTCTTGATAATGTATTTCGAGAATGTCGGTTCTTGTAAAGCCGATGTAAGGTTTTCCTTGTCGATGAGTACTCTGTATCCGTTATCATAAGCATCTGGTTCAATAGTAGTCTGATCCGTAATCTGAAAATCGATTCGCACGCCGTCCTTGAAGAGAACAAGTCGAGTGAGCCATTTCTCGTCAAATGTAGAACGTGGTCTGAGCGGCCATTTTACTATGATGGGGCCAAAGGCACTTAGCCACTCATCATCTTTCTGGAATGGCATAATGTCAGCCACGTACAGCTCAATATCGTAGTCCGACAAGAAGTCGGTAGTTCCCTTAGGGTCAACGCGTGAGCTGGTTAGGACGGCAGCACGGACTAAATCGTTCCCCCGCGCCCACCCATCAAACTGAACCAGGATTTCCTCTTCTGTTCTCAAGATCTTTCCATTTTTGACGCTAACGACCCCGTTTCACCTGCGGCGAATGTAATAGCGTAAACCTTCCACTTTTCACTAATGCTTCTCAAACTCCAAAAACCTCAAATCATGCAACGACGTTCGCCGTCAGGTGGAAACGATTGGTTAGAATATCTCCTTTATTTTTAATCACTTACTTGATTACTCATGGAAATTTTCTTTCATTGGATGAGGCTTTTTCTCAATTGAGAATGATTTTCCATATACTCATCTAAACATTTCAATAAAAAATCATGTTCGTTTCCATAGATTTTCCTTCCACTATATGGTTCTCGTTTCAATACTTCAAGAGGGATAGGTAAGCGTTTTAATTCCTTAAAAAAGGCTGCGTAATGATAATTTGGGCCAAAATCTATGATTTTTTCGATTATCTTCTTATTCCTGTTTTCAACTACCGAACCTATATACCACGTAAATTGCCCTGCATTGCCATGGTAAAGTCTCAAATCCGAATCCAAGGTCAGAAATATCCACTCTGGCAAGCAGCTTTCGATATCTTCAAAGGTTGTTGTTGCAGAGTATTCCTTCAGAATCTTTTCACATAAAGCTGCTTCAGAATACATCTCGAAATCTTCCCAAAACAATTGTGTGTGGTCATTGCAAAACGCAATGATGGAATCCAAATAGGGAAAAACATCTTCAACTGTAGGTCTAAACTGTTCTAAGCTTCTGATACGATCTGTTGGAACATAATCAGAAACTCGAATACTTCGATGTTCAAGAGGCAACGTCTGCAAAGTCTGAAACAGTAATGGTAACTCATGCACTATGTCATTTGTCAAAAGAATCCTCGCTGATGGTCGAAATCCTAGACCATGAAGCAATTTTATAGCTTCTATTTGGTCCTCAAAAGCATGCTGTCGTTTAACATGTTGATTATGGGAATCTTTATAACCAGCAAATGTAAAGAATATCTGATGAACATTGAGTTGTCGTAATGCTATAATATTGACACCATTCCTATAAGAATGTCGTAAAAGGGAGATGCCAGTTGTTGGCCACTCCATGTTTGTAAAATCAAGTTTGCTCGGAAATTCCTTTTTGAATGCTGTAACAATTGTGGCAAATTCTGGATGTGACAAAGGTTCATAATCAAACCATATATCCACGGTTCCAACTTTGTCCTCAAGCATATTGATGAGATTTTTAATTCTTGGAAGATTATTCAAGAGATGCTTTGTAGAAGTAAATTTTGCAGGTCCACCATTTACATAGCAATGACGACAATGAGTCAAACATCCTGAAATAATGATATCAAACGTTATTTTCATGTTGAAATTATATTATGGATATCGATATAATCTACATGTTCTAACGGCATAGATAAGCTGCAACTGCGTAATAAAAAAAATCATCATTCAAAATTTAGAATAAGTTTAAGAATTAGCGTCGTAGACATCTCTTCGAGACAAGGCTTTAAATAACGTCAATAACATAGCAGTTGGCAGCTTCATCGAATGGTTAGATGAAGCCCTCACACCTGCCTGTCCTACGGACGCAGACAGGTACCTATGGGTTTTTGTCGTAGACATCTCTTCGAGACAATGAATATGCTTTTAGATAGTTGTATATCATCTTAACTCAGCACGAAACTCTTTTAGTAATTCTTCAGCCTTTTTTAGTCCATATTTACTGACTATTTCATCCCACAATGGAGAATTCCTTACATTCTCTTGAAATTTCTTACTCATTTTATCCATCATTTCTGGGGAGGGAGGTTTACCAGGCATTATTGCATGTACTCCATCTGATTCTATTCAGGTAGACATTCTTTTATCTTTCTTAAGTTTTTTACGCTTTTTCTTAT
>JAHIOG010000142.1 GCA_018895675.1 bacterium | reverse complement strand
CGATAATGTCGGATTGATTCTTTTAAAAAAAATCATTGGGAGCCCTGATTCGTTTCAACAGTCGATCAACCAACTTTTGGACAATATACCCAAGATCACCGGCAATGTTGGGCAGCCCTATCTTAGCCGCAATTCCGATAATATGTTTCAACGCTCCGAAGATTACGCCAAACAATTTCAGGATGAATATCTCAGCGCGGAACATATTCTCCTGGGGATCACAGATACAGCGCGTGCACCATTGAAAACAATCCTTAAAACCAACGGGATAAGCAATGAATCTCTGCTGGCGGCATTGAAGGAAATTCGGGGTACACAAAGTGTAAAAGACCAATCGCCGGAAGACAAATATCAGGCTTTAAAACGTTATTGCCGGGATTTGAACGACCTTGCCCGGAAGGGAAAACTCGATCCGGTCATCGGTCGGGAAGAGGAGATTCGCCGGGTATTGCAAATCCTGGCGCGGCGTACCAAGAATAATCCGGTCTTGATCGGTGAACCGGGAGTCGGGAAGACGGCGATTGCGGAAGGGCTTGCCCTGCGAATTGTTTCCCAAGATGTTCCGGAAAGTATGAAAGAGATGCGTATCCTTGCCCTGGATATGGGCGCCCTGATCGCCGGCGCGAAATTCAGAGGTGAATTTGAAGACCGGCTGAAATCGGTCATCAGGGAAATTACCGAAGCCGAAGGCGGGATAATCTTGTTTATTGATGAAATCCACTCCGTCGTCGGAGCCGGTGCTGCGGAAGGCTCGGTGGATGCCTCCAATCTTTTAAAACCCGCACTGGCCCGGGGGGAACTGCGTTGTATTGGCGCAACCACGTTGGACGAATACCGCAAATATATTGAGAAGGACAAAGCCTTGGAACGGCGTTTCCAGCCGGTATTAATCGAAGAACCCTCGATCAAAGACGCCATATCGGTGTTAAGGGGTATTAAAGAACGCTATGAAATTCACCACGGCATCCGGATCAAAGATACGGCGTTAGTTGCCGCCGTGGAATTATCCCACCGCTATATAACCGATCGGTTTCTGCCCGATAAAGCCATCGATCTAATCGATGAGGCCGCCAGCCGCTTACGCCTTGAGATTGATTCACTGCCGGCTGAGCTGGATGAAATTGAGCGTAAAATCAGTCAACTGGAAGTCGAAAGCCGGGCTCTGGCAAAAGAAAAAGACAGCAACGTCTCAAAGAAACGATACGAGATTATTCGAAAAGAGTTGGCGCAGTTAAAAGATAAGGCTGGCACATTACGCGGTCGCTGGCAGGAAGAGAAAAACCGTATAACCCGGATTAACGATTTGAAAAAGAAAATTGAAGCGACCAAATTGGAAGCGGAAAAGGCTGAACGGGAGAGTAACTGGGAACTTGCCGCCCAGCTCAAGCATTCTGATCTGGTGAATTTTGAGAAAGAACTGGCTGAAGAAAAGAAAGCATTGGAAACCGAGCAGGGTGAAAGGGCTTTATTGCGTGAAGAAGTAGCTGAAGAAGATATAGCCGACATCATTTCAAATTGGACTCATATCCCGGTGTCGAGACTGGTGGAAAGTGAGCGCCTGAAGTTATTGAATATTGAAGAGAAACTGCGTGAACGTGTAATAGGACAGGACGCCGCCGTATCCGCAGTGGCTAATGCCGTCCGACGGGCTCACGCTGGGTTGCAGGATGAAAACCGACCATTGGCAACATTTATTTTTACCGGATCTACGGGAGTCGGTAAAACCGAACTGGCTAAGGCATTGGCTGAATTTCTGTTTAATGATGAGAATGCCCTGATTCGCATCGATATGTCGGAGTATATGGAAAAGCATTCAGTCTCGAGATTAATCGGTGCGCCTCCGGGATATGTCGGCTATGAAGAGGGCGGGCAACTGACGGAAGCCGTTCGGCGCAAGCCATACTCGGTCATTTTGTTAGATGAGTTCGAAAAAGCCCATAGTGATGTTTTTAATATTCTGCTCCAAGTTCTGGAAGACGGACGTTTAACGGACAATAAAGGACGTACGGTTAATTTTAAAAACACGCTCATCATCATGACCTCAAATCTGGGTTCGCAAGCTATTATGAACCAGACGGCGAGTGTTGATGAAGATAATATCAAAATGATTTATGCAAATATTCAGGAAACGGTTCTGTCGCAGCTGCGCGAACATCTGAAACCGGAGTTTATGAACCGGGTGGATGAAATGATTGTCTTTATGCCGTTATTGCCGGCTCAGATCAGCGAGATTGTCCGGCTGCAGTTTAACCGCCTTTTTGAGCGCATGAGGGCGAAAGGTATTCAGGCGGAAATAACCGAAAAAGCACGTTCGATCATCGCATCCGCCAGCTGGGATCCGATTTACGGCGCCCGACCGGTAAAGCGCATGATTCAGAAACACATCCTAAATCCTTTGGCTATGGAAATACTCTCCGGGAAATTCGTAAAAGGCGATAATATTATCGTAGATGAAGATAATGGTTCTATTATATTTAAAAAGTCGTGAAAATACGGAACAATAATTATTGAGGAGTGTATAATTTGCACCTTGTATTTCTCCTTTGTGGGAACAACGAAATTAGATAAATTAGGTGTCGAAAATATTTTTCAAATAATAGTAATATTAAAGGAGGTAAAGACGATGGGGAAAAGACTTTTTATGGCCGGGATTATCGCACTACTGATCATGTTTATTGGCTGTACAAGAGAGCCTGTAAAAACAGCACAGGGTTACTGGGATTCTGCCAGAGAATATTTTAATAACGGCGACTATGAACAAACAGTCCGGGAATACCAGAAATTGGTAAAATATTATCCGCAGGATACTCTGACTGTTAGAACACTGTTTGCGGTAGCCGAAATTTATAAGAATAACCTTAAGGATTATGATAATTCCATCGGGTCTTATAATAAAATAATTGAACAATATGCCAATCATCCCAAAGCGCCGAATGCTATGTTTATGATCGGTTATATTTATGCAAACGATCTTAGCGATTTCGATAATGCCCAAAAGAGTTATACCAAATTTATTGAAACATATCCGGATCATATGCTGGTTCCATCGGCAAAGTGGGAGATTCAAAATCTTGGGAAATCTCTGGATGAGATTCTTCAGTTGCAGACTATTACAAAAGGCAGTAATTAAGGCGGAGTACGAGAATGAGTTTCAACCTGTCGGAATTAAATGAAAAAATTCGCAAAGAAGGTACATTTGTCCATGCTTTAAAACAGGAGATGGCAAAGGTAATCGTTGGACAGGAAGTCATGATTGAACGCTTAATAATCGGGCTCCTCTGTAATGGGCATATTTTACTGGAAGGAGTGCCGGGTCTGGCAAAATCCCTGACTGTGAGCACTCTGGCAAAAGTCATAGATACAAAGTTTCGGAGGATCCAATTTACACCGGATCTCCTGCCGGCTGATTTAATCGGTACCATGATCTATAATCAGCAAAAAGGCAATTTTGAGACGAAAAAGGGACCGATATTCAGCAATATCATTTTAGCGGATGAAATAAACCGTTCGCCGGCAAAAGTACAATCCGCTCTGCTGGAAGCAATGCAGGAAAGGCAGGTTAGTATTGGTGAAAAAACCCATAAGTTAGACGACCCTTTTCTTGTTCTTGCGACTCAAAACCCAATCGAACAGGAAGGAACATATCCGTTGCCGGAAGCACAGGTCGATCGATTTATGCTTAAGGTCGTAATCGATTATCCCAACAAGGAAGACGAGCTGGAAATTATCAAACGTATGGCTCATTCCAATGGCACGATTGATGTTAAATCGGTAATTAAACCGAATGATCTGATCCGTGCCAGAAAAGTTGTAGATGAGATTTATATTGATGAAAAGATTCACCGGTATATATTGGATATCGTTTTTGCCACACGAGAACCTGAATCCTATGACTTAGCTGATCTCGCCGATCTGATTCAAATGGGTGCGTCTCCCAGGGCGTCAATTTTTCTAGTGATGGCGGGCAAGGCGAAAGCATTTATTGAGGGTAGAGGGTATGTAACACCCGAAGATGTCCGGGATGTTATGTGGGACATTCTCAGACACCGAATAATCCTGACTTTCGAAGCGGAAGCTGAGGAAGTAACGGTAGAACAGATCATTCGCCGTACTATTGATAAAGTAGAAGTCCCATAGGTTTTAAATACTTACTTTTCTCTTCATAAAGAATTATTCGCGGGATTCGTCGAAATCGGCTGGTAGTGAACGAAAATGACTTTATAGAATGATACCTAAAGAGATTTTAAAAAAAGTCCGTTACATTGAATTGCATACAAAGCATCTCGTAAATGATGTGTTTAGTGGAGAGTATCATTCGGTGTTTAAAGGACAGGGTATGGAATTCGCAGAAGTCCGGGAATACCAGTATGGCGACGATATCCGCACTATCGATTGGAATGTCACAGCGCGGTATAATCATCCATATGTAAAAGTGCTTGAAGAGGAACGTGAACTAAACGTCATGTTGATGGTTGATGCATCCGGCTCCGGCGCTTTTGGTTCTTATGAAAAGTTTAAATCGGAAATAGCGGCAGAGATATGCGCTCTATTGGCGTTTTCAGCTATTAAAAATAATGATAAGGTCGGTTTGCTTATTTTTACCGATGACGTCGAGAAATATATCCCTCCCAGGAAAGGTAGAAGCCACGTTTTAAGAGTTATTCGGGAACTCCTGTATTTTAAACCTCAATCCACTAAAACCAATATCGCCAACGGACTTGAGTATTTGTTAAAAGGGCTGAAACGGCGGTCTATTGTGTTTATCGTATCGGATTTTGATGACGATAATTTTATTAAGCCGCTTCGGGTTCTGAATCGGAAACACGATGCAGTTGCCATCCAGATGCTGGATAAACGGGAAAAGGATCTGCCTCCGATTGGCTTGGTGAAAATGCGAGATGCTGAAACGGGCGATGAGATCTGGGTCAATACGCTGGATGAGAACTTTACGAAGTTATACTCGGACTATATTGGCGAAAAACGGGAAAAGTTCTCGAAAGAAGCTAAAATGATGGATTTGGATTTGATTCAAATCGATACCGCCGAATCCTATGTTGAACCCTTAGTCCGGTTTTTCAAAATGCGGGAGAGAAGATTTCGGTAAATAGATGATACCAGAGGATATGAGTAAACGAATACTTCGATTTCTGTTACTATTTTTTATTACTATTTCAGGCTTTGCTAATACAATTCCAATTACTGTCGAATCCTCGCTCGATACAACCATTGCCACTATTGGTGATAGAATTCATTTGGTAATTTCATTACGATATCCTCCAGGGTCACAGTTTGAATTGCCAAAGGTCGAAAAACATCTGGGCGAATGGGATGTAATCGATCAGCAATTAAGCAGCCCCCGCAAAATAAAAGGCGGTTTTCAACAGACCTGGGAATTGGAATTAACTGTCTTTGATACCGGCAAGGTAATCGTCCCGGAGTTGGAAATACGGGCGTTCAGTTCAGAGGATACAAGCCGGGTATTGCGGTTTAAAACCAATGAACAGATTGTTGACGTCATATCGGTTTTACCGCCAGGGACAACTGAACCAAAAGACATAAAACCGCCATTTCCTATTCGTACGATTATTCCCTGGAATTATATAATATTTATACTTCTGATCTTGATTATTATTGTGAGCAGCGTCATCACCTATCGACGGTGGAAACGAAAACAATCACCCCTTCCGCTGGATGAAGACTATCTTGAAGCGCCTCATCTTGTCGCTTTTCGCAAACTGAATGAACTTCGGGAAAAGCAGTATCGAAGTGAGGATGAGATTCGGTTCTATCATTTCAGAATGTCTGAAATTGTCCGGGAATACCTCGAACGACGATACTTTATTAAAGCGCTGGAAATGACGACCCGCGAAATCCTGGATGCCTTTCATGCTTTGGACATTTCAGAGATTATTGCATTAGAATATTCACAACTTTTTGGAAGTCTCGATTTGGTCAAGTTCGCCAAACAGATACCCGCAGCAAACGAAATGGTTTCTAGATGGGAATTAGCATATGATTGTATTGATAAAACCAAACGTGAACCCTTTTTAAATAGGAGGTCATAGTGATTGAAGTTCGAAATCTGGTGAAACACTATGGAGATGTAAAAGCTGTGCAAGACATCTCCTTTTCAGTGAAAAACGGCGAGATTCTGGGATTCTTAGGACCTAACGGAGCCGGGAAGACGACGACACTGAAGGTCATAACCGGATATTTATCACCGACATCTGGTAATATCTTCGTCGATGATTACAATGTTATCGAAGATTCGATGGAAATTCGGAAAATGATTGGCTATTTACCCGAAATGAACCCGCTGTATCATGATATGGAGGTTTATGGTTTCCTGGAATTTGTCGCCCGTGCCCGGGAAATAGACAAAAATCAATTCAGGTCGCGTCTGAACGACGTGATTGAGCTTTGTGGCTTGAAAGGAGTCGTTCATAAAAATATTAACGAGCTCAGCAAGGGATACTGTCAGAGGGTCGGACTTGCCCAGGCGATTATTCACGATCCGAAAATTCTAATTCTTGATGAACCTACATCCGGTTTGGATCCAAATCAGATTGCGGAGATCAGAGGATTAATTAAAAACCTCGGTAAGGAAAAAACCGTGGTTATCTCCAGTCATATTTTACAGGAAATCCAGGCGACTGCGGATCGAATGATCATTATCAATGAAGGAGAGATCGTTGCAAATGGAACGATTGACGAGTTGATGAGCGATTTTAAAGGAAAGACGCGCCTGACCCTGGAACTGAAAAATGCCACTGCAGATTCTGTGAAAAAAGTACAATCCTTTCAAGACGGCATACTCCTGTCGAAGTATGAAGAAAAAGATGAGAATGTTTTTGCGGTTTTGGAATATCCAAATTCCGTTGATCCGCGACAGGATATTTATAAATATGCCGTTAAAAACAAATGGGTTATTCTTGAAATGAGCAGACATAAAACAAGTCTTGAAGACGTATTCCGGAACCTTACGATTGAAGGAGGAAGCAACAATGCGAAATAATTTTTCTATCATTTACCGAAGAGAGGTTCAATCCTTTTTTAGCAGTCCGGTAGCCTATATTACTCTCGTTGTTTTCCTGCTGATTAATGCCTGGTTTTTTACCAGTACCTTTTTTCTAATAAATGAGTCGGATCTGCGAACGCTGTTTTCAGTTATTCCTATTGTTTATATCTTTTTTGTACCGGCAATCACCATGGGTTTGATCGCTAAAGAAAAAAACTCCGGAACCATGGAATTTATCACGACTTTGCCTTTTACCGATGGTGAAATCATAGTCGCAAAATATCTTGCGGCGTTGACACTGCTCGGGACAGCTCTGGCGTTTACACTGGTGCATTTTTTCACGCTTTTAGTCGTGGGTAATAATATTGATATTGGCGCCTTGATCTCCGGCTACTTCGGGTTGTTGTTAGTTGGAGGCGCCTATGCCGCTATTGGGACCTTCGGCAGTACCGTTACCGATAACCAGATCACGGCATTTATTATTAGTTTTTTGATAATATTCGTGCTGTTCATTTTAGATAAAATACTGATATTCATGCCGGGATTTTTAAGTTCCATACTTCAATATCTCAGCATTGATTACCATCTTAACAACATCTCAAGAGGCGTGATCGATTCACGAAATCTTGTGTACTTTGGATCGTTGATTCTGTTCTTTTTACTGGTTAGTGTTCGAATTCTGGAAATGAGGAGATGGAGGTAAAAATGACAATTATATCCAATAAAAAACAATTAACCTTGTACCTGATTTTATTGACGGTCATCATCGTTATTTTCAACCTTGTATCCAGGACGTTATTCGTTCGCTTTGATTTAACCGAAAATAATATTTATTCGCTTTCGAATTCCAGCAAAAAGGTCATTGAAAAACTTGATGATCGCATGGTGGCGAAGGTTTTTTTCTCAAAAGACCTGCCGGGGCAACTGGCAAATTCACGACGCTATCTTCAGGATCTGCTAGAAGAGTACGAAGCCTATTCCAAAGGTCGCTTTCATTTTGAGTTCATCGCACCCGATCAGAACGAAGAAGCCCGAACCGAAGCCCGAAATTATGGAATTCCGCCGATGCAGGCTCAGGTGATTGAAAATGACAAACTGGAAATTAAAAATATCTATATGGGTCTGGTACTGTTGTACAGTGACAAAAAGGAGACCTTGCCTGTCATTCAGACGAGTGAAGGTCTTGAGTACAATCTGACGGCAGCTATAAAGAAGCTTGCCGAAACCGACATGAAGACCGTTGGGCTCGTTTCATCGGATAATAAATCAATTGCTACAACTAAACTGCAACAATTACTTCGTCAAACCTATAATGTCGGGACTGTCTCGCTCGATAATGAGATTCCGCTGGACATTCATACCCTGTTGTTGAACGGTTTTCAAGATTCGGTCAGTATCGATCAGTTGTACAACATTGACCAATATCTGATGCGGGGTGGTAAACTGTTTGTTGGACAGGCTCGCCAGGTTGCTCATTTGCAGGATGGTTATGCATCGGAAATCAAATCGAATATTTTTGATTTTCTAGAACATTATGGTTTCCGCATTGGAAAAGATATACTGGTGGATAAGCAGTGTGGACAGATCAGTATTCAGCAGCGCCGGGGCTTTTTTAGTTTTTCTAATGCCGTCAATTACCAGGTATTTCCGTTGATCCACAAATTCAATCAAGACCATATTATTGTTAAGAATTTAGAGCAGGTTCGGCTATTTTTTGTGAATGAGGTTTCGCTAACGGATTCCACCGTACAGTTTACCTCTTTAATGAGCACTTCACAAAATACCGGCGCCCTTTCCCCCGGGATGGTGCCCCGGATGTCACCCTATGGGCAATACAATATGATCGAAGGATACAATATCTCGCCTCATATTCCAGGCTCACAGATGAATAACCCGGCGATGGTTTCTTTTCCATTAAAATCCAAAGCTGTAGCCGCCGTTGTTGACGGATCCTTTCATAGTTATTTTGCTGATGCCTCTGATTTTAATCAAAAGGGAAATTTCCTCGGCCTTGGAGAAGATGTTCAGATACTCTTAGTCGGAGATAATGAATTCTTTAATGATAATCGTGCCGG
>JAHIOG010000141.1 GCA_018895675.1 bacterium | reverse complement strand
TAATTTTGATAAAATTTCCAAAGACTTAAAAGTGCCGGAAGAAAAAGACGGTAAGAGGGCTTGGGAATCTATCGGCGATGATGATATTGAAAAGAATCTCTCTGAAATCCAGAAAGCAGAAGATTGGGGAATATTTGAAAAGGAAAAAACACAAATAACTCCCAATTCTGCGATAAGAAGGGCGGGTGAATCTACAAACCCGTTTAAAGGTAAATTCAAACCATAGGGAGATTAAATTATGGCACAATCAACATTAAGGGATTTGGCATTAGCGTATGAAAATATTTCTGAAGAAGTAATGTCACACCTTACAAAAAAATCAGGTATTTTACAAACAGCAGAGGTTAAGAAAGCAACACATAACACACTGCATAAATATAAAAAAGTGACGGCACTTCCCACATTTAGCGTTCGTGAAATCGGCGGATCGATTACACCACAAGCCGTTAATAAGGAAATTTATCAGTCAGACTTGAAAATTGTAACAGCAAGGCAGGAAGAAGACAAAGCCTTTTGTGATAATTATCCAGGCGGCCCGGAGGCTTATTTTAGTGATAATTTCTTATCCTTCATCGAGGCATGGGGACAGAAAGCAGCCACTATGATTATTTACGGTACAAATAGCACATTCGGAGAGGTTCAGGGTGTCCATGGATTACACCAAATTGCGAATGCAAATAGTAAGGTGATTCACGAAACCGGAACCTCCGCTTTAACGACAACCATTTTCTGTGTAAAATGGGATCCGCTGAGTATATCATTATTGTATAATGCTGAATTGGCAGCAGCCGGTGACTTTCTTAAAACGACCATTTTGCACGATGGACGACCTGTAATGTCAACCACAAACGTGACAACCAGAGCAGCGCAACCTGTTTACGAGGTTCTCTATGAATCTTATTTAGGTTTATTTTCTGCTTCAGCATACGATGTTGCGAAGTATGACCGGATTGAAGATGCTACCGGTGATGAACCGACTTCAGACAATATGGATATATTAGGTGATCACGTCAAAGCAGAAGCGGGTAATTCTTATTACTACTGTAATCGCACAGCGAGGCGGTTATTGTGGCGTTTGAAAAATACCAAAATGGCTACAGCTCCGGCAACTAAGGATTATAACAACGTTCTTGAGACGTGGAATGGAATACCGCTTGTCTTAGATGAGAATATTCTTGACACCGAATCAACGGCATTAGATTAGAAAGGATAAAAAAAATGGCTAACGCATATTATGGAAAAAACATTGTCGGTGAACTTTGTGATGCAATGACATTACCGAACGCAACCACAAAAGATTCGACTGCAATGGTATTCATTGGCGGTCCGACGAATGGTCAATTATGGATTGATGTTTATGCTCAAACTGCCTTGGCGGTTTTAACGACATCGACATTCAGTATTGAATTTCAGAGTTTTTCGGCAGATACCGCAGCGAGCGCAATACCACCTTTTTCAACAGCAAATAAGGGCGGTATTCCGGGAGCATCCGGTACGGCGGAATCCGATGCACACATGTACTTAATGCACAAAACCGCAGCTGATGGAGCACTGGCTATTAGCATTGGATCGCTAATAACGCAAATGGCGATACCGGAAGATTTATGCCGTTTGTTGGCTCACGATTATGTCCAACTGACATTTTTGACCGATGAAAATTTATCGGCACAAACAGTTGACGCTTTTGTTTATGTTAAATTCTAAACCAAATGGGGTGACCCCGCCACGGCGGGGTTACTCCGCTTTTTTAAATTAACCACTTTAATTTTTTTGGGGGCTATTATGAGAGACTATGATTGGGCGAATCTTCGTCCTTATTTCGATGCAGATGGTGATAATACTGCGCAAACAATTCTTGCTACGAGTGGTTGTCTATCCAAGATAGAAATTGCTAATCCTAATACGGCAGATGCGTTTGTCCAAATTTATGATGAATCAGGAACAGTAACGCCCGGAACGACAACACCTAAACAATCTATTCATGTTCCTGGCGGCGGTGCCGGTTTTTATGGTTCAAAAATTGTCAGTTATGGGCAACCTGGTTTACCTTTTCAAAATTCAATTAAATATGCTTGCACGACAACGCCAGGCGGTGCCGTTGATCCGGCAGTTGGTTTGACTATCAGTGCAATATATTACAATCCGGAGAGATAACCATGAAAAAATTAATTTTATTTTTATTGATTTCGACAATGCTATTAGGACAGGCATGGCGGAATCCCGATATTGTACCTTACAGGCGGATATTTAATTTAAAAACTGGTGCAGAAATAACTGCATTAGGTGCGCCAGATGTGGGTTGGGGGTTTGTTTATGCAAAAGACGATAAACAATTTTACTTTATGGATTCGGATTCTGTTGAATATTTGTTAAGTTTCGCATTAACAAGCGGGATAGTAGATTCGCTTACATTAGCGGCGGCGGGCGTAAAATTAACTGCCGCAGATGGAGTATTAACAATAATTGGACTTGGAAACGGTAACGATGAAAATCTAACATTCGATTTTGATAATGCGGCGGCAAATGAAGTAAATGTTGCAAGTGGAACGGGCGTAACCGGAATAGATTTTGGCACAATAGACTTGAAAACCGATTACGTTTGGGCGCAAACATTCGATACTGATGTGGCAGCGGCGGCGGTAACGTTAAGTGCCGCAACTTTGGCAGCGGACGGAACAGATGCTAATATCAATATTGCGATAACACCTAAAGGTACCGGCGAAGTAGATATTACCAAAGTTGATATTGATGGCGGAGCGATAGACGGAACGGTTATAGGTGAAAATAGTGCTGAAGATGCGAAGTTTGATACTGTTAAAGCAGTAAACTATTCAGGTGCTTCTGACTTTGAGATAGGAAGTGCTGGAGAGGATATTACAAT
>JAHIOG010000015.1 GCA_018895675.1 bacterium | reverse complement strand
ACCGAGAAAATTTCCATATTCATCGGTACGATCCTGTTCACCTAAATTCATCAGTATTAGATTTCCGCCCAGGGTTCCAACGTTACTGACAAAATGTCGATATCCTACAAATTCATAATAAATATCGCTTGCAAGATTAGGTAGCCAGTTTGTATGTGTTAGCGCTACTTCTCTTCCCTTTAAAAATCCCAGTCCGGCGGGATTCCAGTAACTGGCATAGGCATCATCGGCAATGGCAACCCCTGTTTCGCCCATACCAGCAGGCCTGGCTCCAGGGTTGATCAGAAGCCAGATAGCCCCTGCCTCACTCTGAGCAAATAGGGAATTAGCGCCTATAAGCAATATGGTTAGTATAATTAAACATTTTTTCATCGAAACCTCCTGGTAAAAAAAACGAATGTTGATTGCAACCCGACCTGCCAAAACCTAAATTTGGGAATTTATTAAAGAAAGTTTGTTTTGGTTTTCTTCGATCGGATTTAACAACTATTCGATAGGCACTCCATTTTCGTCGGGAAAATTACTGGTATTTCAACCAAGAATCAAGAATAAATCATTTGCCACAAAACTCAAAAGGACTCGGCTTCATCAATGAGCATGATCGGTATATCGTCCTTAATATCATACTTCAGCCGACAATTGTGACATATCAATTTTGAATTCTCCTCATCGTATTCGATATCATTTTTACATTTTGGACACACCAATATGTCAAGTAGATCATCTGATATCATTTTTACCTCAAATTTTCAATTAATGCACCGACGTATATCACATTTCCAACTACTGAGTCTAAAATTTTGTTCCATTCCAGATAAATTTTCCATAATCACTTTCCGCAAACTTTTACTAATTCGATATACAATCACAGGATTTTGAAGAGAATAACTACATTTAAAGGGAAAATTTATCAATTTGATCTTTGAATTCATCCAGATCTTTAAATTTCTTATAGACAGATGCAAATCGGATATATGCTACTTCATCTAATTCTTTCAAATATTTCATCACCAGCTCGCCGATATAATTCGAAGCTACCTCAGCACCGGACAGTTCTTCAATTTCTTTTTCAATATCAACGACTATGGATTCTAATTTATCGGCGGGAACCGGTCGTTTATTACAGGCGATCTTCAGGCTGTTTAATAGTTTCCGGCGGTCATATTCTTCACGACGCCCATCATTCTTGATAATTGTCAGAGGATATTCCACTACATATTCGTAAGTTGTAAACCGATGCCCGCAATCCAGACATTCACGTCGCCGGCGGATTGCATTATTTTTCTGGGCGGCTCTTGAATCTACAACCTTTGTTTCAACCGAGTTGCAAAATGGACATTTCATTGTTTACCTATGCGTTAATTTCTTGATAGAGAGGAAATTGACCGCAAAGCTCTTTAACTTCTTCCCTTATAGACATTTTAACATGCTCATCGTCGTAATGAGAGATCGCTTTATCAACGAGCCGGGCAATTTTTCTCATTTCGTCTTCCCTCATTCCACGGGTTGTCATGGCAGCTGTGCCGATTCGAATACCACTGGTGACAAACGGACTTCTCGTATCAAAAGGAACCATATTCTTATTCGCCGTAATCCCGGATTCTTCAAGAGTTCTTTCAGCAAGTTTACCCGTAATATTTTTATTTGATAAATTAATAAGCATCAAATGTGTATCCGTACCGCCGGAAATTACCTGATAATCTCTTTCTATCAGTTCTTCTGCCAAAACCCTGGCATTTTGAATGATCTGTTGAGCATAAACCTTGAAAGACGGTTTTAACGCTTCACCAAAAGCGACCGCTTTGGCAGCTATAATATGCATCAGCGGACCGCCCTGGATACCAGGCATCACATTGGAGTCAATAATCTCCGACATCATTTTCACACGACCGCTTTTAGGAGCGACAATACCAAATGGATTCTCATAATCTTTACCAATGAGGATCAGTCCGCCGCGTGGTCCGCGGAGTGTTTTATGAGTCGTCGATGTAACCACATGACAATGAGGCAACGGATCCGGATGTAGACCTGCAGCGATCAATCCTGCGGGGTGAGCGATGTCTGCCACTAAAAATGCGCCAACACTATCCGCAATTTCCCGGAATTTTGCAAAATCAATAAACCTCGGGTAAGCGCTGCCGCCGGCAATGATCATTTTAGGTTTTGTCTCTTTTGCCAGTTCTGCCATCCGATCATAATCGATTCGTCCGGTTTCCTTCTTAACGCCATAGGAAACAATATTAAATAATTTGCCTGAAAAGTTCACTGGACTGCCATGAGTCAAATGACCACCATGAGCCAAATTCATTCCCAGCACTGTGTCACCGGTCTGCAACAGAGAAAAATATATCGCCATATTCGCCTGGGAACCGGAGTGTGGTTGAACATTGGCATATTCGGCATTAAATAATTCTTTGACTCTATCCCTGGCAAGATTTTCAGCGGTGTCAACTGCCGCACAACCGCCATAATACCTTTTACCGGGATATCCTTCGGCGTATTTATTTGTCATCACCGAGCCTGCTGCTTCAAGGACCGCCGGACTTACAAAATTTTCTGATGCAATTAATTCCAGGGTCCATCGTTCCCGATCAAATTCCGCTGAAATTGCGGACATGATATCGGGATCTATTTGCCGTAAATGATCAAAATTCACAGCTCGCCCTCTCAAGTTGTTGAATTTTATCTATTCGCCGTT
>JAHIOG010000014.1 GCA_018895675.1 bacterium | reverse complement strand
TAGCATATACTGTCGGAGCAATAATATATTCCAGGAAAATTCCGGATCCGCTGCCAAATATTTTTGGATTCCATGAAATATTCCATGTGTTCATTTTAATCGGCAGCGCTTGTCATTTCTGGTTGATATTCAGGTACATCATGGCATTTAATTAACGTCAGCAAAATGGGAAAAATAGGGTGAATACCACTCCATCTCCCGACTTAAGTCGGTGGTTGGGGCCCGTATCCCTGAATCCACCCAATAAATTGGGTGGTTAACCTTTGAAAGATGATTTTATTAATGTGTAAAAGGTTATCCATCGCCTGTCCCCCTGGGGAATTTATTCGATGGATTGAATGGCTTCTACCTGTCGTCTTGACTTTAGAGAGTAACACACCCCGTCCGGCAGCTGCCGGACACCCCTCCCCGAAGATCGGGATTTCTCTTCGTTCAACTTATTAGAGGGGAATATTAAAATTCCCCCTTAGTAAAGGGGGAATAAAAGGGGGATGTAACTTGGTGTATATTTTAACTTGCAAGCGGAATACTCACCGGATGAATTCCCCAGAGGGACAGGCAGTTTTTGTTGTGGGAAGCACCCAACCCACTTAATTCCGTCTACTCTCGTCTTGCGGGATACGCCGGATAAAATATTGAGATGGGGAAAGGGTTACAGAGTAAAGCCCTGTTGCCAAAAGGAAATTATAAAACCTGACATGTTTGCGGCTGAGTAGTTACCTAAAATTTTAAATACAATTTAAATCAACAGGGTTATTGATTAATTAGAATTTATTATTAAATTCACATAAGTTAAAAAGTGTAGATGTTGTGTTTATTGGAAGTGTTTAAAGTTGGGGGTAGGATATGCCATTGTTGGAAGTTTGCCTCGTTGACGATTTGCCATTGACGGCTTATCTCGGAGCGATTCTGAAAAAACCCGATGCAGTCGTTTGGTTGCATACCGGCGCTCAACGACGCGTTGTAAAACAGATTGAAGCTGCTCTGACAGGACAATTATCTGCCTCTTTTGAGAGTAGAGAAATTAAACCCGAAATCGAAGATTTTATCGAACAATGCAATCAGATTATTAAAGATTATCCGGATCATAACATTGTATTAAACTCGTCCGGTGGCGATCGGCTGTGTATGATGATAGCCGCGGAAGTATTTAAACAGGCGGGAAAAGAAGTTTTCTATGTCGACATAAATAATTCGCGATTAATAAATGTTCCATCAGGTGAAAAAAAATCGTTTCAGTTGACGTTAACCGTCAATGAATATACGGCTTTACAGGGAGTAGAAATTGAATCGGGAACCCGTTTTGATCCGGAAATCGGAAAACGAAGCGGACTGTCCTATTTCATAGGAAATAATCTGGATGAAGTAATTCCTTTTATAGATTCTATTCGTAAAGTATGGAATGATATGGGCGATAACAAGAATGATATTCAGTGGCGTATGGAAGGACAGTACCACCGATTTAATATCTCTTATGAAGCGGCAGAAAATAAAATGCGTTTCCGCTTCGGAAATCCCGAACGTCAGAAAAACCTTGAAATCATTAATAACGGAGCAAATTTCTTGTTCGGAGGCGGCTGGTTGAGAGAGCTGGTGTTTCTGCGGGTTCATCGCAGTCAGTATGACGATGTTCGCATGGATGTTCGCTTGAAACGTGAGTCAATTCCTGAAAGTATCCGGGCGGAATCAATAGTTGATATCGCCATGATGAAAAGGTGTCATTTTTTTATTTTTCAATGTTTTTCCTATCCTATAACCAGGGAATCTTTTATTGAACTGAAAGCCGTTCATAATACCGTTAAATTACTAAATGCACAGGGGTTTATTTTCCTGGCTCATCATCCTCACAGAGGTTTTATTGAACGAGCACAGGATGCCGGACTGAATGTAATTTACGGGAAACGGATCGCAAATTTTTCTCTATAATATATTTGACGGTTTCGTCCCTAGGGATCTCTTTGAGATAAAAAGTATTAAAGCTGTCATTCCCTCGAAGAGGTCTCTTTGAGATGAGAGAGGCACGAACGAAGAATCTTGTGATAAAAAGCTTTGGTCTAAAGCGATTCCCCGCAGTAGCGGGACTCCGCTCCGCTACAGTCACTTCGTTCATCAGAATGACAATATGGGAGAAGCGATCCCCCTCAGTAACGGGACTTCGCTTCCCTTAGGATGACACATACCCGCCGAGGGCGGGCAGGTAATAACTTTTTAAGATTCCATCATATTTACGCAAAAGCAATACAGGCGGCGCCTGTGATAATGATGATACCACCCAGCAGGCGTTCCTTTATTTTCACCTCTTTAAATATGATCCAGCCGTAGAGAATGGCAAATAACAGGCTCAGGCGCTTAATCGAGATCATATAAGCCACCTGGATCATACCGATGGCAGTGAAATGGGTTATTGCCATCAGCGCCATCGCAAAACCGATGCTGAGTTTTTTTAAAGGAAATTGAAATAACGACTTCAAATTGCCTCGTTGGAAAACCAGCAGTATAATTGTAAAACCTGCCGCAAGCAGTGAAAAATATACAATTGTCATGAAAAGTGGCGAGGATTTTATAATGGCAACTTTACCGTAAGTTGCCGTGACCGCATAAAGAACTGCGACAATAGACATATACAGCGAACCGCGATTCTTGAAAATTGCCAGCCAGGGTTCGAAAAACCCATATTTGGCGCGATCCAACTGTAAAATATAGGTACCGATGGAAATTAGGACAACACCGAAAATTCCCACAGGCGATAAATGTTCACCCAATACGATTGCAGGGATAATTAGCAGAAAGATCGGAGACAAGCCGAGATAGGGAACCGTTAGCGATAACGGCGCAATCTGGATCGCCCGCATGTATAAAAAGGTGGTCACTAAATCTATTGCCACGCATAAAGCCATTGCGCCCCAGAAACCGGACTTCAGTTCCGGAATTTCGATGAATAATAGAAGCGGAAGCAGGAAGGGCAGAGCATAGAATTCCCGGACCCATGCCAGAACTATTGCCGGTGTTCGCCGGGCTTCTTTTTTCGAAAAAGTGTCCGCAGTTGCAAAGAAGAATCCCGAAAGAATCGTTATGATATACCACATTATTCATCCTGAAATCTATTGTTAATTTGCGGGCAGAATTTAGAGCCAAATATTTCTATGTACAAGATTTTGCTTGTTATGTTGGGCAAGTCCTTCATCGGGAACTATAGTAGTATGCCGACGCTGAATAAAAGATTTTAGGTTATAGTTATTTTATTTATATAGCGTAAGGTGTGAAACGATTCGTTAGATTTATATTTAATTTAAAATTTATTTATTGCCTCCTGCATTAAACGAGTGTGTTCTTCGTGAGATAATGGTGTGTTTCTGGGTCTATCTGGAAATAGTTTATCGCAGGCATTTATTAATAAAGTTGCCCTTTGTGTCATCTCATCAAGCCCTATACCATGAATAGGAGGAAATTTAAATCTTCGAATGAGATCTATTTGTTGAGGATTTTTCTTCACTTCTTCTAAAATTTCCTTTGCTTCTTGAATAGCCCTATTACCTCGCTCCATAACATTTTGATAAGCCGTTTTATTCATCTGAATGATTTCATCATTATCTGAGTATAAAAAAAGTATACCTTGGTAGTATAGGCTTATGCCGAAAAGTTGATCT
>JAHIOG010000140.1 GCA_018895675.1 bacterium | reverse complement strand
TATCAACATCTGTCAATTGAATTCTGGGAATTAACTCTCCCAATCCTACTACAAACACAAGATATAACAATAGAGTTGCCAGAATATTTATAACCACAGCAATGCCGGTACGTTTGCCCGGTTTTAATTCTGTTAATAATATCGACAGTATTATATTCATAATTAGAAACCTTCATCCGAATTTAATTTATTTAAAAATTCCTCGATATGGATCGAACTTCCGGAAATTGAAATTATATCATCGAGGTTGATCTTTTTTAATACTGTAGTAAAATCTCTGACATTTTCCGTTACTATCTGGATGGTCTTCCCGAGATCGCGAATTTCCTTGATCTCTTTGACATGCTGAAGGGACTTGATTAAATGGTATCCGCCATGCCGGAATTCAATATTGCCGTAAAATGGCAACTCAATCTGCGCTACCATATTTTCCAATGTTCCATCAAAGCGGACTTGCCCGTGTTCGAGAACGATCCAGCGATCGGCAGTGGTTTGAATTTCGGTAAATTCGTTCGAAGATAGTACGACTGTCTTTTTCCCCTTTTGATCAAGAACATAGCGGAATAAAATCGCGCGAGCATGGTAATCCAAACCCAATGTCGGCTCATCCAGAATGATCACTTCGGGATTTCCCATCAACACCTGAACAATGTCCAGCCGCCTTTTGATACCACGGGAATAGGTCACGGGACAGCTATCCAGCTCATCTTCAATTTCAAACATTTTCACAAACGGAGTAACCTGGCTCTCAAATTCTGTATCCCCTATCCCAAGATAGCGAGCCCGTTTTTCCAGGTTTTCCCGACCTGTTAGCCATGGATCGTGAATATCGTGGTCCGGTAAATATGCAACGATTTTTTTCACAACAGCGATATTCCGCTCAATGTCTTTACCGTCGATATAAACTACTCCGCGATCGGGTTTTAAAATTGTCGACAGAATCCTCAACAGAGTCGATTTACCGGCTCCATTCCGACCGATAATCGCAAATGTTGAGCCTTTTTCAATACCGATACTAAGATCACTCAATACGTATCGTTTATTGAAATGCTTACTGACATTTTTTAATGTGATTGATGCTTCCACTAATGTGCCTCATACCATGAATTTCCAATACCTACATCTACTTTCAAAGGCACATCGAGTGGTAGAGCATTCTCCATCTCTCTAACGACAATGGATTTTAGCTTATCCAGCTCTTCATCAGGCGCCTCGAAAAGTAATTCATCATGTATCTGTAATATCATCATTGATCGCAATTGCTCTTGAATCAATTTATGATGAATACGAATCATTGCAATTTTTATCATATCGGCGGCAGTGCCCTGGATAGGCATATTGATCGCCGCCCGTTCGGTCGCTTCGCGAATATTCCGGTTGCTGCTGTTGATGTCATAAACATACCGAAGCCTGCCGGCTAAGGTTTTGACAAACTCGTTTTCCCTGGCGTCGGACAGCGTATTGATGATGTAATTATTGATTCCGGGATAGGTCTCAAAATAATTATCAATGATCTTCCGGGCTTCACTTAACGGTATTTTCAGTTCTCCTGACATTCTGAACGGACCGGCGCCGTACATTATTCCAAAATTCACTACTTTTGCAACCCGGCGCATTTCAGGCAGCACATCTTTTTCATCGACGCCATAGACCAGAGCCGCTGTTCGCGTGTGAATATCAACTCCCTCTCTAAATGCTCTGTTCAGTTCGGGATCTTTTGATAAATGCGCCATTACCCGTAATTCGATCTGGGAATAATCAGCCGACAGAAGTTTCCAGCCCGTTCGTTGTGGAATAAAAGATTTGCGGATCTCCCGCCCGATATCGGTCCGAATGGGAATATTTTGAAAATTAGGCTCACTGCTGCTCAGCCTGCCGGTAGATGCGACAGTCTGATTAAATGAACTGTGAACGCGCCCTGTTTGCTTGTTGACTAAATTTGGCAGCGCATCAACATAGGTATTCTGGAGTTTGGTGAGTGTCCGGTAATCCAGTATTAGTCCGGGTAACGGATGTTCATCACGTAATTTTTCGAGGACATTCACTGCTGTGGAGCGTTTTCGTCCGGAACTAAGTTCAAATTTATCAAACAGCACTTCACCGAGTTGTTTAGGCGAATTGATGTTAAATTTCATATCGGCTTCGAAATATATTTGATCGGATAGCGCTTCAATCTGTTTGCTTAATTCTCGGGACATATTTTTCAGAAAGCCGATATCGATATATACGCCGTTTTGTTCCATTTGCATCAAAACAGAAATCAGGGGCATTTCAATATTTTTAAAAACATCTTCTGTCTTATCTTCTTTCAGTTTTTCCCGGAACACAGGAACCAGCTGCAGGGTAACATCGGCGTCTTCAGCGGCATAAAATGTCACTTTATCGATAGGTACTTCATCCATTCCGATCTGATTTTTTCCCTTTCCGATCAAATCCTCGATGGGTTGCATCGTATAGCTGATATATTGCTGACTGAGTTTATCCAGTTTATAGGATCGTGAATCAGGTTGAATTAAAAACGCCGCCACCATGGTGTCAAATACGACATTCTTCAGTTCAATCCCATAGCGTCTTAGAATCAGCATATCGTATTTTAAATTCTGACCACACTTTGGAATGTTCTCATCCTCTAAAACCGGTTTCATAATATGTAAATACTCTAACTTGTTATCATCACCAAACAGAGATTTCTGCATCGAAGGATATTGGATGGGAATATAGACGCCCTTATTTGCCTCCCAACTGAATGAAATACCAACGATTTCCGCCTCCATCGGGTTCGTGGATGTAGTTTCCAGATCAACGGACAATAGTGTAAGCTTTTTTAATGTTTTAATTAATTTCGCAAGGTCGTCTCGTTTCTGAATTGTTTTGTACTCTTTTTCAACTTTTACCGGTTTTTTCTCAACGCCGTGCGATTTGATCAAACTGTAGAATTCAAGTTCCTTAAACAGTTCAACGAGAACCGGTTGATTCACCGATTTGGTTTTCAATTCATCAATTTCTATTTCAAGAGGCACATCCGTCTTAATAGTCGCCAGCATCTTGGAGAATATGGCGCTTTTTGCGCCCTCCGCGATCATCGCGGCAATGCGTTTATTGTCAATCTTATCAAGATTCTCTAAAATTCCTTCGAGAGAATTGAATTCACCCAAAAGCGGTTTAGCTTTCGCCGGACCAATCCCTTTAATGCCCGGAATGTTGTCCGATGTGTCTCCGATTAACCCTAAATAATCCGCTATCTGTTCCGGTTTCACTCCCCATTTTTCCTTAACCCTATCGACATCAATGATCTCAACGGGTTTTTGTCCGCTTGCCGGTTTATAGACAAGAATATTTTCTTCAAGAAGCTGCATAAAATCCTTATCACCGGTAACCATAAATACGGATAACCCTTTTTTCTTTCCGTCTTTTGCGAGTGTGCCGATAATATCATCGGCTTCGAATCCGGGATAAATGATCACCGGGATGTTCATCGCCTCGGTAACCTTGAACATGAATGGTAATTGCGACACCAACTCGTCGGGCATCGCCTCCCGTGTGGCTTTATATTCTTCGTAAATCTTATGCCGAAACGTCTTTTCCGGGGCGTCAAAAACCATCCCGATATAATCCGGTTTTTCGTCGTTAATGATTTTCATCAACGAATTAACGAACGCAAAGATCGCTCCCGTCGGCTGACCGGCGGAATTCGTCAGACGGTTGCGAATCATTCCAAAATAGGAACGATATGCAATTGCTGAGCCGTCGATTAAATATAAAGTCTGTTTGTCTTTCATAATTCAGTCGGAAAAGTTTAACACAATACCGTGAATTTGGCAAGGTGTTTTCGGACTGGAGTTATGGAATACCAACCTTCAGAAGGTTGAAATAAGTGATAATTGTGATTTGTGGTAAAATCTACATTGAAACCTTCTGAAGGTTAGAGACCTTCGGAAGGTTTCTTTAAGGATTTTTTATTCGCAATCAAAACCAGATTTTCTCATCTCTTTTTGCATCATCTTATAATCCTGGTAAGCATTTAAGAATTCGCGGTACTGGTCAAAAGTCTGGAAATAGGTATCAAAAAAGTCGCGGTCAAAAAAGGTTCCTTTCCTGATTCCAAGCCATTCCTTACAATTTGAGTATTGCCAATCTTCAGGTCGGGCACATAACCCGGCAAGCACCGGATTCAAATGAATATAACGGACCAACTGGAGCAGATATTCCTCTTTATCGATTCTAATGGACTTGTACTTCGATTCAAAAAGCGTGCCTTTACGCTTCATGTCGAAGTTGACTGTCTGGACATAGCTGTTGAAAACCTTTTGTATGAATTTGGAGATTATTGTAGACCTATAACCTTCCGAAGGTCTCCGACCTTCGGAAGGTTCCTCAACATCCATTCCATTTTCAATATAATTCCCGTATATTCACTACGGTTTTTTATAAACAATCAAGCAGATTTTTAAATATAAAGGAGCCAACATGAAGGGACATATCCCGGTTCTGTTTGTCGAAGGAAAAAGTCTCGCCGAAGCATGGGAGAAATCTGTGCATGAGCTTTACCGGAAAGGTTGCGATATCAAGACAGAATACGACAAAGCGGAGGATCCGCCCAGCAAAGATTCTTCGATGACCATCGTAGTGCATGACCCGCTCTCTGAGCCTATGATCCATCGCGATTTCCCCGGCGGTCTCGAAGATCTCCAGGAATATGTGCTGGAAGTATTGGATGGGATCAAAGATCACTGTATCCGTTCAGCCGATAATCCCGACGATAAGCGCTGGGAATACACCTATCATCAACGCCTGTTTGACTACAGGATTCCGGGAATTAAGGAGAATTTTGACCAGATTGAAATTATCGCTTCGAAATTAGCCAAAGTCCCCTATACACGACGAGCGCAGGCAATAACCTGGAAGGTCTGGGAAGACAATACGTGTTATGATCCGGCGTGTCTGCAAAGCGTCTGGTGCCGCCTGTTAAAAGGTGATAATGATGCATGGTTCCTGAATATGAATGTCCGATTCCGCTCCAACGACGCTTACAAAGCCGCATTTATGAACATGTTTGCCCTGGTCCAACTACAGGTTAAAATCGCAAATCGTATTTCCGAGTTATCCGGCAAGACGATTAAACCTGGACGATATGTTCATCAAGCCGACAGCTATCATATCTACGGCTCATATTTTAATGAATTCAGCGAGCGATTTCTAAAAGCTCTGGAAAAACGAAGTTTCGAAGAACGAACATTCCGGTATTGTGACGTTAAAGATATTATGGAAGAAGCAATTCCGGGAATCCGTGAAAAAGCCGCTAATATGTGCCGTGATTAAATTAAGGAATTTCAATGAAACGCTTTTTTATTTTACTTATAACTATGTCATTTGTATTTAACCAGTCGATAGCAGAACAACGCAATATTAAACACCCGGAATGGAGCAGAAATGCTTCCATATACGAGGTAAATATCCGGCAGTTTTCACCGGAAGGAACTTTTAACGAATTTGAAAAATATCTGCCGGAGCTCCAAAAGATGGGCATTAAAATCATCTGGCTGATGCCTATCCACCCTATCGGCGAACTAAACCGCAAAGGCACACTGGGTAGTTACTATTCGGTGAAAGATTATAAAGAAGTCAATCCCGAGTTTGGCTCAAAGGAAGATTTTCGCCGATTAGTCAAGCGTACTCATGAATTGGGCATGTATATTATCATCGATTGGGTCGCAAATCATTCCGCCTGGGATAATATCTGGACCGAAACCAATCCCGATTTTTATAACACAGATCCAGACGGAAACTATATTATTCCTGTGCCGGACTGGACCGACGTCATTGATCTGAATTATGATAATCCCGAACTGCGGAAATCAATGATCGATGCTCTTGTGTACTGGATAAAAGAATTCGATATTGACGGTTACCGCTGTGACGTCGCGGCGCTGGTTCCGACGGATTTCTGGGAAACTGCGCGGGACACACTTGATAAGATCAAACCGGTATTCATGCTGGCGGAAGCCCATGAACCGGAACTTCAGGTCAAAGCCTTCGACATGACTTACGCCTGGCAGTATAAATATATCATGAATGCAATTGCAGCCGGGAAAAAAGACGTTCGGCATCTGGATCGATATATATGTAAAGAAATAAACATTTACGACCCCGACGACTACCGGATGCTGTTTGTCACCAACCATGATGAAAATTCATGGAACGGAACAGCCTATGAACGGCTTGGTGACGGCACGGAAGCGTTTATCGTATTTACATGTCTTCATAGAGGAATGCCACTTATCTATAACGGTCAGGAAGCTGGTTTGAACAAGGCTCTGTCATTTTTTGAAAAAGACACGATTCCCTGGACCGATCATCGCAACCGGGAAATCTATACAACTCTGTTGAATTTAAAACAGACCAACAAAGCGCTCTGGAATGGAAATTCCGGCGGTGATTTCATCCGCCTTAAAACCTCCAAAGATCGTTATATTTTTGCATTTACTCGTCAAAAAGCCGAAGATAAGATAGTAGCCATTTTCAATTTTTCAGGTAAATCCCGGTCTTTTACGATCAAAAATATTCTGCTCGCAGATGATTATTTCAATCCTCTAACAAATAAAGAGTATTCATTTACTCAGAAAGAATCGTTTAAATTGAATGCCTGGGATTATCTGGTTCTCGTTAAAAAATAATCTTTGATGTGCACATAGATTTCGACTATCTTATTTGCAAGTTTGAATGACAAACAATCTTTTTAGGGAGTTAGTATGGAATGCAATCAGCAAAAAAACCGAAGCATCTGCAACTGCAGTTACGAACCTTGTTCCCGCAAGGGAATTTGTTGTGAGTGTATCCGGTATCATCTGAGAAGTCGCGAGCTCCCCGCCTGCTGCTTCCCCGATGACGTTGAAAGAACCTACGATCGATCATTTGAGCGTTTTGCGCAGCTGGTGAGCGGAGGACGGGTTTAGCTGAAGAGAACGGGTAGATTGGAGACCTCAGATTTCAGATTACAGATTGGAGATTTATGATTGCAGATTTTCCCAAATAGGGATGCCTTCGGCACAAATATCAAATATCAAATATTCCCAGAGGGACGCCTTTGGCGCAAATTGCATCACTCCAGTACTCCAATCCTTTGGATCAGGATTGTGGAAGAGAGCGCGTAGATTGGAGATTGTAGAATTATGATTGGAGATTGCACCCGCCTGCCAGAGAGAAACGGCGGGCAGGAATTTCAAGTTTCAAATTGCAAATTGCAAATTTTTTCCCTCGTCTCTACGCTCCTACGTTGAGACAAATATCTATTGATAACTAATTCTGATGGTTTCGTCCCAAAGGGATCTCTTTGAGATAAAAAGTGATTATAGGTGTCCGGCAGCTGCCGGATGAGCGAAGCGAAGAAGAATCTCCGACCTGCCCGCCCTTCGGGAGCAGGCGGGCGAGAACCCTATAGAGATTCTTTCCTACCGGGGACCCCGACTCGTCGGGGCACTCGTACCTCGTTCATCTCAAAGAGACCTCTTCGAGGGAATGACAGTTTTGATACTTTTTGCGATTCCATCAATTCTCATATTGAAAAATATTCCTGAAATCATCCTGGAAACACTCGATTTTATGCAAAGTCAGAACCGGATTACAATAAGATTATTTCCTGTTGCATCATTTCCTTAAATATCATAATATCAAACCGGTATAAAAAACGGAATAGGTCAAGTATGACAGATTTTACTAAAGAAACTTTGCGAAAGTTCAAAACTCTCGCAAAGATTTACATTTTCGCAAAATAAACCCGGACAAAACCATGACAAAAACAATCACCGAACTCGTCGAAATATTCTCCCGGAATATCGACGAATACAAAAACCCGAAGTACAACGAAACCTCTGTTCGGATAGAATTCGTCAATCCCTTCTGGGAAGCGCTCGGCTGGGATGTGCATAACAAATCCGGTTATGCCATGGCTTTCCGGGACGTCATTCATGAAGATGAAGTCCGGGTCGGACATACGACCAAAGCCCCGGATTATTCCTTTCGCATCGGCGGCAAACGTATTTTCTTCCTGGAAACCAAGAAACCGTCCGTCGATCTCAAGCATGATCCCGCTCCGGCATTTCAGCTGCGCCGCTATGCCTACAGCGCCAAACTGTCGGTATCTTTGCTAACCGACTTTGAAGAGTTCATCGTCTATGACACACGCATCAAACCGTCTATTACCGATAAACCGCACGTGGGACGGATGCTTTACTTTACCTTTGAGGACTACATCGAGCAATGGGAATTCATCCGGTCGGTCTTTTCGAAAGAAGCCGTTCTGCGCGGGGATTTCGACCGCTATATTCAGGATAAACGGGGTAAGAAACCACGGGCGGAAATTGACCGTGACTTCCTGAACGATCTCGACAGTCTGCGTATTCTGCTGGCGCGGAATATCGCTCTAAGAAATCCCCAACTCTCCGGTCGTGAACTCAATTTTGCCGTACAAATGACTATCGACCGCCTCATCTTCCTGCGCATGAGTGAAGACCGTGGAATCGAATCCAGCTATACTCTGCAAGCCCTGCTGAACGGAGAAAAAGTCTATCGACGGCTGGTCGAAATATACTACCATGCCGATGAACGCTATAATTCGGGCTTATTCCATTTCAGCGCTAAAGACGGAGTCAATCCCGATATCATCACTCCTTCCCTTTCGATTGATGATAAACTGCTTAAAGACATTATTAAAAAACTCTATTACCCGGACTGTCCTTACGAGTTCAGCGTGTTGCCTGTGGAAGTGTTAGGCAACGCCTACGAGCAGTTTCTCGGCAAACGCATCTCCCTCACAGCTGGTCACCATGCCCGCATCGAGGAAAAGCCCGAAGTACGCAAAGCCGGCGGCGTCTATTACACCCCGCAATATATAGTCGATTATATTGTTAAAAACACTGTTGGAAAATTGCTGGAAGATAAAACACCCCGCGAAGTCGGCGATCTGCGCATTCTCGATCCCGCCTGCGGCTCCGGCTCATTCCTGCTCGGCGCTTACCGCTACCTGATGGACTGGCATCTGGACTACCACCAAAAGGATTATGAAAAAACCGGCAAAATCCCCGTCAGCCCGAAAGCCGGAGGCAAACGCGCACGCAAATCCGATCCCCAGGCAATTTTCAAGGGAAAAGGCGGCGAGTGGTATCTCTCCACGACGGAGAAGAAGCGCATTCTGCTGAACAATCTCTACGGTGTCGATATCGACGCCAACGCCGTGGAAGTCACCAAACTGAGCCTGCTGCTGAAAGTGCTGGAAAATGAAAACAGCGAAACCCTCAACCGCCAGATCGGTCTATGGCACGAACGCGCCCTGCCCAATCTCTCGGACAATATCAAATGCGGCAACTCCCTCATCGGTCCGGACTTCTACGATAATCAACAAACTGCTCTCTTCGACGAAGAAGAAGCCCGGCGCATCAATGTCTTCGACTGGGGAGCCGAATTCAAAGCAATCTTTGATCAGGGCGGCTTCGATGCGGTGATTGGGAATCCGCCGTATATCCGAATCCAAACGATGAAAGAATGGGCACCTAAGGAAGTGGAATTCTATAAGAAAAGATATTC
>JAHIOG010000013.1 GCA_018895675.1 bacterium | reverse complement strand
CCGCCTTTTCCCGTGTAATCTTGGCTAAAGTATTCCCTAAAAACTCCTCATGGTCTTTCCCAATGGGTGTGATAACCGATAAAAGCGGCGTAACAACATTGGTAGCATCAAATTGCCCCCCCAAGCCCGTTTCTAAAACGGCAATATCCACTTTTCGCCGGCGGAAATGATCAAATGCCATAGCTGTTGTAGTTTCGAAAAAAGTCGTGTCAATCTCATCGACCAATGACCTGTGATTATGAAGAAAACTTACTATTTCCTTATCGCTGATCTTTTCATTGTCAACACGTATCCGTTCATTGAATCTGATCAGATGAGGCGATGTATATAGTCCTACTTTATATCCCGCAGCCTGAAGAATAGAGGCAATAATAGCGCAAATAGAACCCTTTCCATTTGTTCCGGCAACGTGAATGGTCCGGATTTTCTTCTGGGGGTTGCCGATTCGATCGAGAAATAACAGGACCCGCTTTAAACCGGGTTTGATTCCTTTTTCGTCTAACGCATATAGATATTGTAAATCCTGATGAATGCTTGATTCAATAAGTTTGGGTTCCATCAGATGTGATCATCAAGCGCAATGCGGTGGACATTCATAAGCGGTTGTCCAAGCAGGCGCCGGGCGATTTCTTCAAATTTCTGGGGAAAATCACTGACATAAAAAAGGTGCTTTGGATCGGTTTTAGCATCGTTCAGCAAGTGATGTGATTCCAGGGTTTTTCGAACTTCCACGGCGGTTTCTATTGCACTGTCGATAATCCGAACATTACCATCGACTATTTTTTTAATTGTATCTTTAATAATCGGGTAATGTGTGCATCCCAGAATCAAGCTATCTATCTTATTTTGCATAAGAGAATTAAGATATATTTTGGCGATCTGCTCCGTGACCGGCGATTCAATCCAGCCCTCTTCCACGAGCGGAACAAACAACGGACACGCTTGTGAAAACACGGAGACATTCGTTTCCAAAGTCTTCAATATTGTTTCATATTTCCCGGCGGAGACTGTTGCAGTTGTGCCGATGATCCCGATACGCCGGCTCACACTTTCGCGTAATGCTGCCCGGGCTCCCGGTTCAATGACATCAATTACAGGAACACTGCTGGACTCTTTTACCTGATCGAGCGCCACACTGGATGCCGTGTTACATGCCACTACAATTAATTTGACTCCCTGATTTTGTAGAAATCGGGCTATCTGTTGCGAAAATTTCTGAATTGTCAATGGACTTTTGCTACCATACGGCACCCGGGCTGTGTCACCGAAGTAAATTATTGATTCGCCCGGTAGGTGTTTCATCAATTGGTTGACAACTGTTAATCCACCGAGACCGGAATCAAATACACCAATCGGTCGCTGTTGTAAAACATTAGTTCTGGGAGACGGATTTATCGCACACCTCCTTGAATTCTAAAATACTTCTATAAATCGCTTCGGCGATCTTTTGACGGTGTTTACCGCTATTTAATTTTCTTGCCTCCGCCTTATTGGAGTTAAAACCAAGCTCGCAGAGAAGCTTCGGCATATCGGCATCTACTAAGACATAAAATCCCGCCTGTTTAACTCCGCGATTTTTCTGATTAACATGTTCTGTAAAATTCCGTGATAAGATTCCTGCTAATAACTCGCTATCCCGCATATTAACTGAGTGAACCATATTCGCCAATATATTTGTAATATCATCATAACCCTGGTATTTAACCTTATCTTCTGGCTCCTCCAGTTGAATAACCGCGTTTTCAGCTTCTGCAACTCTAATCGCATCTTCAGATCTTCCGGGGCGCAGCAGGTAGATTTCCATTCCATCTGCGGAATTGTTTTTGTCAAGACCGTTGACGTGCAAACTTATAAAGAGCTTACCGCCGGATTTATTGGCAATTTCCGGTCGTTTCCATAAGGGAATAAACACATCGCTCTTTCTGGTGTAAACCACTTTCAGGTCTTTATCTTTTTTCAGGAGCCGTCCAACCCTCAGGGCAACATCCAGCACAATATCTTTTTCATGCATGTAGCCCCATCTGCCCGGAGTCCCGGGATCTTTCCCGCCATGCCCGGGATCCAGAACTATGGTGTCAATTATCCAGGCTGTTTTTGCTTCTTCGATTTTACGTTTTATATCCCGGTTCAATGGCAAAAAGAGGGACAACAAAATGCTGCCGCTGCGAAGATCATAATGCACATCGGCAGATTTGAACTGGCGATTCAAGCGAAATCCCAACTGAACCGAAGATCCCGTAGCAATCGCCTCCACCCGCTGAAAGGCGTTTGTGGGATTTACGGATGATAGCACAAGGGAATCACATTCCGCTCCATATACGGTAAGATAAAACCAACTATTCCCTTTAAAAAACGTCGAAAAATCGGAGTCCTTAAATGTTCCCTCTGCCGCAATCCGCACCGTAACGCCATTGGCTTTTTCCTCATAACGAATCCCGGTTAAATTGACGTTTTGAGAACTTCTCCTGCCGGGTTGCGCCGCAACAGTAGCGGCATGAACAACGGTATTTTCCTTTATGTAATATGGTTCAGCGCTCGTTGTCACGGAATACTGTAGAGATGGAATTGCGTTTTGCCTGACGAGTTCTAAAAAGGATGTTGCCGGGACATAGACGTCTTCGTCAATTAGCAAAGCCGGTCCGGTCATCTGAAAAACCTGGGCGTCGAACATTACAAATGAGTTATTAACCGTAATTTTGATCTTTTTTTGTGTAAAAAACAGGACGATCTTGCCGCTCTCTTTTCGATAATATGTCCGAACATTAAAGGCTTTGGCAAAATCCCTGGCGGAAACATATTTTGCCTTATTAATCGTTAAAATCTTAATCTTGCAGTCTTTATCCGGCGGTGGCGGATACACAACCATCAGGCGCTCGGATAAAGCGCCGAAAACCAGAGTATGTAGTAGTAAGAATATGGTAACTAGTTTAATCTTCATGGAAACCGGCCGGAAATTACGAACTCCCCGTTCATAAATCAACCAACATCTGAAATTCTATGATAGCGGTCCTTTGAAAATACTTATCCGAAATACCTCGTTTTGTCTGTATCTTAGCGGTCGTTATCCATACAAACGATTCACTAATTTCCTTTTGCAATGTCAAAAACCACCGGTATCCGGTTCCATTTAAGGATACCATATTAAACCGCAAGGGTGTTCCCGGTTCGTATAAATAGACGCGGGAAGCAAAAGCAGTCGCATAAAAATGAGTTGTTCCTGCGGTTAATTTCATTTTCCCGGGTGATTTAATTGTCGAATAAACACTAACTGCCATGCCCGTATTTTTATCGGCACCTGTATGCAATTTTACAACTGTGCTTCTCATCGAAACTGATAATTCATCCAAAATATTATATCGTGCTGAGAGCGACAATTGATTCTTAAGAATATGCTCGGATACGGATTGGCTGATTGATCGACGTTTATAACGGAAATCCAAAAAGTGACGCCCACGCCACCGACGGTGAAGTGATATCAAAGCATCTGTTCCTCGCGGGGGATCAACGCCCGGCTCCATTGAGCGGTTTTTAGCAAAAAAATCGATATATGCCCCTACTCGATAGTTTCTGTTCAATTTGCCCTGTATGCTCAGATATAAAGCTCTTTCATTGGCAGTCGTGCCCGAATATTCTTTCATTACGGAAGACATAGACGTAAAAAACCAATCGGAAAAATAACGAATCTGGATACCGACCTTATACCCTGCCTGACTGAAAATAAATCCCTGTACGAATGCAAGCTCTTTGGCATCCAATAAAGCGTATTCACCGGAAAACATCCAACTGCCTATCATGAACTTATTATAAACCGAGAGCCCTGTCTGCCCGGGATTATTAAAGAATTTTGCAACGGGGTACGAATATTGCGACTGATAGAATAAAACGCCCCATTGATTATCTGCTTTTGAGTACAAAACTCCGCCACATATAGTTCTTTCCGAAAGGGCGTCTTTTCCAGCTATTTCTGTGTCAGTAACATGACTTCCGCTTGTTCGAAATGATTCAACCACAGAATCCTTGATCGTTGCATCGAGTTTATGATAAGATACCAGAGAATACATGGTAATTTTTTTAAGACGGTAGGTCAGGTTGATTCCGTGTAAATATCGGTTCTCATCCGATCCCATATATACTCCGAAACGCTGGGAACGGGGTAAAATATTGCCCATAACATTGGCGTTTTTTCCCGCCATACCGTTCATCGAAAAAAGCAATCCGTGCCCCCAATTAAAACGAAAAGAGGCTGCCGATATCTCCAGCCGGTCCAGCAATAGCGGCGTTTTCAGGCAAACGTTGCGATAATCCCAGACCGCCCGTTCATCATAATCTCTTTCTACGACAATTCCTATCATGCCACCATTGTTGTTTACTATTTTTCCCCTTAGCAGGTTTTTGTGTATGTCTATGTCCGGATCCGTTTTGAACGAGAAAAAATTCATGGCGGAAATTTTATTTTGTGAACGCTTTTCCGATATTTCAAAAAAGAACTCAATCAATTCTATCTCTTCGTCTGTTAGCCGGGCTTCTTTCTGAAAATCACTCCAGTTTTCCGTCTGGACATTCCGATTTTTAAATATAATCAGCTTTTCTTTTATGTGGTCTCTCAGGGGCAGGGTTTCAATATCCGTAATATTACATCGGTCCCACTGCAACGGATTGATGATAAATTGTTCCAGGTAAGATTCCAGATCACTCTCCGGGATATTTTCCATGTCCAGATAAAGAGTCAGCAATTCCGAGGGTATAATACCGCCAATCAACAGGACTGTCTGGCATAACACAATTACCAGAAGACTTGTTTTCTTTATTAAAAACATATTCCGCACCCGTAATATATAGTATAGGGGAGCGCCAAATGATGAAGAAAAGCTGCATCAAATCGGAATTGCTTCCAATGAAGTGTCAGACCTCCCGTGAACCGATCTGGATTCAACTGGGCGCCTACCATCAAATCCAAACACGATAGTGTTTTAATGCGTACGCCGGTACGCGTCGAAAAGGGAAACTCGGTGTCTTTAAACAACTCCAAACACCAATCAATTCTTGGGTGGGGCGTATAGCTTAATCCGGCTGAGAAACATTCCGGCAAACGGTTTGACCGATCATATAACGAAGGACTATTTACATTCTGAAACAAGACGGCAAATTGCAACCGCTCGTTTATATAACATTTAGCTCCTATAGTCAGCCCCACCGTTCCATCACTGTCATAACCGCTTATAGCAATATGATAATAATGAAGTGAGATGCCTACTGCCAGGACATTTATAATACGACGCGCATGATTGAATACTATTGTTTTTTCCTGATAAATAGGGTTCCCAAAACTTCGCAGAATTGCTCCGTAACTTCTCTTTCTACTAGACGTCCAACCAGCCTGTACTTCATAGTAATCAAGCCCTTTAATGCTAAAAATTCTCGAATAGTCAAACCGCAAATATTTTCCGACAGCCTCTGTTTGAGCCGCCGGATTCAGGGAATAAGGATACAGCGAAATAACATTACCAAGCGCAATAGACGATGGATTGACGGTCTGGAGCTCAAACGCAGCAAATCCAGTCGTTACCAGAAAGCAGACTATTATCATGGGTTTTTTTATCATTATGGGAACACATTCCTTTTACAATTGCACCGTGCCTGTTTATATAACCAGCTGCGGACGAACAGGACTGAAAATAAACAGAATCCCTGTTGTCTCGCTTTATTTTAATTTATGTGACACTTCAGACAGATTGATAAATCAAACCATCTGAAGCATCGTATCTCTTAGTTATTTTTTCTTTTTTTATCGATATCATTTTTACGCTCACTGCGTGGCACAAACGTGTTGAGTTTTTCTCTGACGATCAGGGGATGATCGCGATTGTGCAAACAAAGGATACCTTCAATCATGAATTCTTTCATCATAATCTCTTCATCTGAGCGGCGTTTAAGCTTTCCGCCAATAGGAATAAAAAGCAGATTTGCCAGGAGCAAACCATAAAAAGTGGTCAGCAGCGCCAGCGCCGGTAGGTTCCAGAAATATTCTCCGGTACCGCCCTTTGCCGTAATCGAATAGATTACTAATCCTATCCCAGTTGCTAATCCTATCAGAGTGGCGACATCCATAAGCGGTCCTTGTGTGATTTCAAGATAAACATAAGCCGTCGCTAAAAATTAATAATTTTCTGCGATAAAGCAATATTAATTTTTTATCGGACGTTCAATAACCCGGAATACTTTTTCGCCTTTTTTTGCCATTCGGTAGCGTTCACGGGCGAGTTTCTCAATATAATCAAGGTCGTTTTCAAGCCGGGGTATCTCAGCAACAAGAGAATCCCGCTCGGTTTTAAGTTGTTCGATATGTGACTGAATCTGGCTTTTTTGTCTGTTTACCAAATAAATCTGATAAAGTCCATAATCGCCGATTACAAAGAAAATAATAAATACAGTTATGAGAGACAGAACACCCAGAATCCAGTATAAATGCCTGATATTTGATGCATCAGGATATTTTTTATACCGGACTCTGGATGTTTTTTTAGCCATTATTGTAGGGTATTCAGTCCCCGGAAAATTGCTTCGTCTTCCAGCTCTTCCTCAATCCGTAATAACTGGTTGTATTTGCAGATACGGTCTGTCCGGCAGGCGGAACCGGTTTTGATCTGTCCGGCATTAACAGCAACTGAAAGATCAGCGATGCTAGTGTCTTCTGTTTCTCCGGAACGATGGGAAATAACAGTTGTAAATCCATTCCGGTGCGCCAGATTAATCGCATTAAGTGTTTCGGTAAGAGTCCCGATCTGGTTCAATTTAATCAGGATAGAATTAATCGCTTTTTCATCGATAGCGCGGGTCAGTCGCTCGACATTGGTAACTGTCAAATCATCGCC
Source organism: bacterium (assembly GCA_018895675.1). GTDB lineage: Bacteria > Fidelibacterota > UBA2242 > UBA2242 > UBA2242 > UBA9312. The sequence goes on along the minus strand of JAHIOG010000013.1, from coordinate 3,191 downwards.
GACGATCTGAATTTTGTCACCAAGTTCCTTGACCATGTATTTCCATCCGTCCCAATCGTCTTCCGCCAGTCCGTCTTCAATGGAAACAACAGGATATTTAGCAACTATATCTTTATAATAATGCACCATTTCTTCAGAGGATAATGAACGGTTCTCCGATTTCAGGTCGTATTTTTTTGTCTCCTTATTGTAAAATTCAGAGGATGCCGGATCAAGCGCAATAAACAACTCTTTGCCGACTTTATAACCGGTTTTTTCGGCGGCTTCGAGAATTATTTCGATAGCTTCGATATTCGATCTCAGGTTCGGGGCAAAACCACCTTCATCACCGACAGATGTATTCAACCCTTTCGATTTCAAAACATTTTTAAGATGGTGAAATGTCTCCACTCCCATTCTCAGGGCTTCGTGAAAAGAGGTGGCGCCCAGCGGAAAAATCATGAATTCCTGAAGATCGACATTGTTATCGGCATGTTTGCCGCCATTTATTATATTCATCATCGGAACCGGCAAAACGCGCGCATTAATTCCACCGACATATTTGTAGAGCGGCAACCCGACAACATCCGCCGCGGCTTTGGCAACCGCTAATGATACCCCAAGCGTTGCATTGGCGCCTAATTTATTTTTATTGGGCGTTCCATCAATTTCCAGTAAGACATTATCTATGTATGCCTGATCCAGAACATCTTCGCCAATAATCTCCGGGGCAATAATTTCATTTACATTCTGGACCGCTTTTAAAACACCCTTGCCCATATAACGACCCTTGTCGCCATCACGCAACTCAACCGCTTCATGTTCACCTGTTGAGGCGCCGGAAGGAACAGCCGCAGTACCGTAAAAGCCGCTCTCCGTTAAAACTTCCACTTCGACCGTCGGATTACCACGGGAATCCAAAATTTCACGTGCATTGACATCAATTATTGTACTCATTTAATACTCCTCTTCATTATTTTTTTAGTGTAAATGCTATGAAATCACCGGCGAATTTACTCACAGACCGGCATATTGTCAATGACCTCTTATACGTCTCAATTTCCGTAACTTTTTTTAATCAAATCTCACATACTCTAAAACAGATCACGCATAATCTGTCTAAATCATAATTTAGAATATAAGTGAAATCGTAACAATTGTCAAAATATTTCTAATGTCAAGATGAAATTAATTCTCAGATTCATACTATTAGCAGCATTGTATTATTGACACGTTTTTCAGTATATTATTCCGCTCATTTTTAATTGCAACATAGGAACTGATGAGAAAAATACAGCGAATTGCGGTACTTACAAGCGGTGGCGACGCCCCGGGTATGAATGCAGCTATCCGGTCAGTCGTTCGATCCGCCATAAATGAAGGCATATCCGTCTTTGGCATCAACGGCGGCTTTGAAGGATTAATCGAAGGTGAAGTAATGCCTCTTTCCCGCCGATCGGTCAGTAATATCATTCAAAAAGGCGGAACATTCCTGAAAACCTCCCGAAGCGAATCTTTCCGGCATAGCGCCGGTCGGAAGCGAGCCGCTAATGTTTTAGGGGAATGGGATATCAGCGATTTGATCGTGATTGGCGGTGACGGCAGTTTTCATGGCGCTCATGCATTATATGCAGAACACAACATAAACGTGATTGGAATTCCGGCTACGATTGACAATGATATTTACGGAACCGATCTGACTATCGGGTACAATACAGCGGTCCATACCGCTCTTGATTCCATTGATAAAATACGGGACACCGCGGCATCGCATGACCGCATATTTCTCGTTGAGGTAATGGGCAGACACGCCGGTTTTATTGCCCTCGAGGCGGGAATATGCGGCGGCGCCGAGGAAATTCTGGTGCCTGAAACGGAAACTACAATTGACGCTTTAGGTGTTCTCATTAAAAACTGGTCAAAAACCGGAAAAACCAGTAGCCTGATCGTTGTTGCCGAGGGGCACAAACTGGGCTCTGCATATGAAATTGCAGCCAAACTAAATGAAATCTTTAACGTTGATTTTCATGTGTGCGTGTTAGGACATACCCAGCGGGGCGGCAGCCCGACCGCCACTGACCGGCTACTTGCCAGCCGCCTCGGTTTCCATGCTGTACATGCTTTGATGGAAGGCAAAACGGACGTTATGGTCGGCTGGTCAAACAATCATGTCACATATACCGCTCTCCCGGATACCTGGGAGAAGAAAAAACCGCTGGATGAAGAATTATTGAAAATCTACAGGATTATATCATCATGAGTGGTAAGAAGAACATTGGAGCGCTAACTGTTGATCAGATTGTGCAGGTCGTCTCAATATTCCGTGAGCGTTCTCTGGATGGCATCATAGAAAAAGGCGTCGAACTGATCCCGAAAATATTTAAATGGAAAGGATGCTCCATATTTCTTTATGATGATGAAGAAGATATTGTTTTCATGAAAAAAACCAGCGGGTTATCTTCCGACATTAGTGACGAAATATTTTACCGGCGCAATGAAGGACTCACCGGCTGGGTGTTTGATAAAAAGAAACCGTTGCTTATCCGCGATCTCAATAAAAAATCCGACAAGGATCTGAAAAAACTGGATTCTAATCTGCATTGGGTTGGCAAATTTTCCGAATCGGACACCCAAAAAGCAAAATCCTTTATGGCGGTTCCGCTCATGTCTCACCAAGGGCGTTTTATCGGTCTGATACGGACAGTATCCGATGATAAAAACTTTACAGACTTCGATCTGGAAGTATTTACGATGATTTCCCGCTATGTGGCAATGGCAATTGACAATTCCGAGTATCTGCGCCGGGAACACAGAAAATCCGAGTATCTGAAGCTGCTTATGAAAGTAGGCACTCAGATACTGTCCTTCTTCGAACTTGGCGATCTCCTGGAATTTGTGGCTGAGAATACTGCAAAAACGATCGGATCGGAAACCTGCGAGATCTATCTCCGCAAGAAAACCGATAAAAACACACTTGTTCTGAAAGGCGGTTACGGTATTCCAAAAGATCTGATAAATGTCGCCGAGCATCATGTGGGCGAAGGTTTAACAGGCACTATCGTAAATGAAAACCGGACGATCCGATCCCTGAATGTATTGCAACAACCGGAATACAAAGGTAAATACCGCAAGGCTATCAAAGACCACTTAAAGTTTGGCGACCGTCTGACATTCCTGGGTGTTCCGATCAACATCAAAAATGAAACTATTGG
>JAHIOG010000012.1 GCA_018895675.1 bacterium | reverse complement strand
GGAGAAAACATTCAATTTTCTCAAGAAAACTCTCCCCGGTCTGCGGCCTAAAATCAGCCTGCAGCCGGACGGTACGGCGACAATCGGAATAGAGCCAATCCCTAAAACGGAAGATGTAGCCAAATTTTTAGATGAAATTTACGATCTTCCCCAGCAGCTGGCTGAAAAGAAAAGCCGTTCTTACGTCATAGTCTTTGATGAATTTCAGGAGATCCAATATTTAAACGGCGACTCCATGGAAAAAACTATGCGCGCTAGCTTTCAACACCACAATAAGGTTGGATATCTGTTTGCCGGATCGAAGCGGCATATTCTGTATGACATGGTTTCCAATCCGGACCGGGCTTTTTATAAAATGGGCCGTGTAATGACACTCGCTAAATTGCCGGAAGAAGAATTTGGCAATTTTTTGCTTGAGGCTTTTGAAAAAACCGGCTATTCAGTGGAAGATGGCGCCATTCTCCGGCTATTGGAAATCGTTGAGAACTATCCTTACAACGCCCAGTACTTTTGTCATAAACTCTGGGATGACTTTGCCGACAGCCGCAAAATATCAATTAACGACCTCGAACCAACTTTGGTGTGCTTACTATCAGAAAACACTCCGGTTTATATTTCTATCTGGGATGGACTTTCTCTACACCAACGCCGCGTTTTGATTGCAATTGCTACACATGGCGGAAGCTCACTGTTTTCGCAGGATTTCATCAGGGAAAATAATCTTGGAAATTCCTCCAGCATACAAACCTCGCTTCGGCTTCTGATGAAAAGACAGGTCCTGGATAAAGAAAAGAACATCTATTTTATCACTGATGTTTTTTTCAAGGAATGGACTCGCAGGAATATGAGTGGATGAGGTTTGGAGTTGGAGAGTTTGGGAGTTCAGAGTTATGGAGTTATGAGTTATAGAGTTGGAGTGTTGGAGAGTTAAAGAGTTTGGGAGTATTTTTAGATATAAATAATAGGTGTTAGTATGGGCAGAATTGAGAGATTTGAGGATATTGAGGCGTGGAAAAAGGCAAGGGTATTGGTTAGAGATATCTATAACATTTGCAATATCGATCAATATAAAAGGGACTATAATTTAGTTGATCAGACTCGAAGAGCCGCTGTATCTATTATGGCTAATATTGCAGAAGGGTTTGCCAGAAGGACGAAAAGGGAGTTTATCAACTTTTTAGGAATAGCGCATGGTTCTGCAGCGGAGCTCCAATCACATCTCTATATCGCCCTGGATCAAAAACATATCACTAGGGCAAATTTCAATTCGCTTTACAAAAATGTTGAAGAAGTTTCAAAAATGATCCAAGGCTTCATCAATTACTTGAAAACCCTAAAATTCACAAACTCTAAAACTCTAAAACTCCAAAACTAAATAATGGAATATCTACTCCACATATTAGTCATCTCCGGCATTTACGTCATTCTCACGCTTAGCCTGAATCTGATCGTGGGTTTTACCGGGCTGCCATCCATGGGTCATGCGGCGTTCTCCTGCATAGGAGCCTATACGTCGAGTCTATTGGCGCTGAATTTTGGTTTATCACCCTGGATAGGATTAGTAATTGGGGCTTTATTTGCCGCATTTTCCGGAATTATAATCGGCTATCCTTCAGTCAGATTAAAAGGAGACTATTTAGCGCTGGCGACTTTCGGATTGGGTGTAATTGTTTATTCCATCGCCAAGAACTGGGTATCGCTGACACGCGGTCCAATGGGGCTGCCGGGCATTCCGGGATTTACGATAATAGGGTGGGAATTATCCGGGATATTAGCGTATCTACTGTTGGTTATCATTCTGGTGTGTTTAACTATTTTCGTTATTCAGCGGATTGTGCATTCGCCATTTGGGCGGATTTTACGTTCCATTCGTGAAGATGAGACCGCAGCTCAGGCTTTGGGAAAAGATACGACTCGCTATAAGTTAATCGTATTTGTGATTGGGGCGTTCTTTGCCGGGATTGCCGGAAGTCTTTACGGGCATTACATTACATTTATCGATCCATCGAGTTTTACGGTAACTGAATCAATAACAATTTTATTGATGGTCATCTTTGGCGGGATGGGGAGTATCAGGGGATCGGTAGTTGGAGCTATAACGTTGGTTGTATTTCCGGAATTGCTGCGATTCATTGGTCTGCCGTCTTCAGTTGCGGCCCCTCTGCGGCAGATGATTTATGGCTTGATACTGATCCTGTTAATGCTGAAGCGACCGCGTGGGTTGATGGGAGTTTACCGGTTTAGATGAGTTGGGGAGTTTGGGAGTTGGAGAGTTGTGGAGTTTGAGAGTTTGAGAGTTGTGGAGTTCATGAGTTGGGAGAGTTTAGAGAGCTTGGATGAATAGTATTCTGGAAATCAGGGGATTGACGAAGGATTTTGATGGATTGAGAGCCGTGAATAGTTTGGATTTGTCTCTCCAATCCGGAACGATTAACGCATTGATCGGTCCCAATGGCGCCGGCAAAACGACAGTATTTAACATGATTACCGGCTTTTTAAAACCGGCGTCCGGAGACATTTTTTATAACGACCGGGCGATTACGCATCTGTCTCCCTGCAGGATTGCCCGAGAAGGAATCGCCCGTACTTTCCAGAATATCCGCTTGTTTCCGCAGATTTCGGTAATGGAAAATATGCTTTTGGCTATGAAATATCCGCATGGAGAAAGCCTCTGGGCGGCGGTATCCCAATCATCTGCGATGAAAAAGGAAGAACGTGAAAACCGGGATCGCGGCATAGAGCATCTCAAGCAGGTCGGACTTCTTGAAAAAAAAGACGAACTGGCGGAAAATCTCTCGCACGGTCAGAGGCGACTGTTGGAATTGGCGCGGGCGCTGACAACGGATGCCCATTTATTATTATTGGACGAACCGACAGCCGGGGTATTTCCCGATATGCGAATGAAAATTCTGACAATCATCGGAGAATTGAAGAAAGCCGGAAAAACGATATTATTTATCGAACATGACATGGATGTCGTTACCGGAATATCGGATAACATCATCGTCCTTAACTATGGGAAGAAGATCGCCGAAGGAAATCCGGCGGAGATTGTGAATAATGAACAGGTTATCGAAGCTTATCTGGGCAGGAGAAAAACCGGTGTTGCTTGAAGCCAAACATCTAACCGTCTATTACGACGCGGTCCTGGCATTGGATGATATTTCCCTTCAGGTAAAAGAAGGTGAAATTGTTGCGCTTATCGGTCCCAATGGCGCCGGTAAATCCACAACATTAAAAGCCATTTGTGGATTACTGACTCCTCATGCAGGGGAGATTTTATTTCAAGGCGAAAACGTCAATAACCTTCAACCTTATCAATTGGTAAGCAAAGGGCTCTGTCTGGTACCGGAAGGAAGACGTGTATTTACCACCATGACCGTCTTGGAAAACCTGGAAATGGGGGCTTACATCCGAAAGGATAAAACCAAAACAGTAGAAGAATTAGAAAAAGTCTTTCATCTATTCCCCAGGTTGAAAGAGCGTCAAAAACAGAAAGCCGGGACATTGAGTAGTGGTGAGCAACAAATGCTGGCGATCGGTCGTGCCCTGATGATGAAGCCGAAATTATTGCTTCTGGATGAACCATCGATTGGGCTATCTCCGAATTTTATAGAGGATGTTTTTGAGAAATTAAAAGAAATAAATAAGACTGGTACTACGATCCTATTAGTAGAGCAGAATGCCAGGATTGCTCTCGATTATGCTGATAGGGCGTATGTATTCGATATTGGTGAAATTATCCTGGAAGGACCAACCGAATTATTGATTAAAGACAACCGGATTCAAAAAACATATCTTGGTGGGTAATATATAGATTGTTGCAGTAGCATTCCATTTCTTGTTAAATACCAAATCCTAAAAATCCAGATTCCAAACAATGATTCTTCGAAAAAGCAATATTTTGAACATTGGAATTTGAAAAGGGCTGTTAAAACACCTGTCAGGTTTAATAGTAAAATCAACTCTGGGGTATAAATATCTAATAAACCTGACAGGTGTAAACCACTACGTTAAATCTGTTCCATTTCTTTTTTTGACAGACTTTTAAAAACCAGATCATACGACTGATCAACCAGCTCATAAACCAGATCGTCCGGCAAACGACCATCAATAATAACCGTATTCCAATGCCGCTTATTCATGTGGTAGCCCGGTATCACCGCGGGGAACTGCTGGCGCAGGATATCATTGTCGTTGGGATCGCCTTTAAGGTTGATTCGCAGAGGCGTTTCATCCAGCGCGATTAAAGCGAATATTTTGGTTCCCACTTTGAATACCAGCGTATCAGGTCCAAAGGGAAGTCCCTCTGCAGATCCCTTTTTACCCAGACAGTAATTTCGAAGTGTTTCAAAGTCCATAAAACTCCTTATTACTCGATGGTAGTAGTGAATTTTCGTTTGCGGATCGAGCAGGTAATCCCGGCGAGCAGGATACAGATGATTGTGCTGATGGGTGTATAGTCCCTTATACTAGTCATTTTCTTGTTTTATTGTAAAAGTTTTTTGCATGATAAATGATCATTATTCAAATCAAATCAGATACTTGATACTTGTTTTTTCTTATCCAATATCCAGTATCCAGTAACCAGCAACCAGTAACCAGCAACCAGCAGCTAGTAAATTGTATATAGGAATTTCTAATGACTCCATATTTGGTATAAAACTTATTAACTGACGTTGTAGGGTAAATAAGCAGCCATAACCTTTTTTACGATACTTCATTGTTAGCTCCTGTATAAATATTAAAAGCAGACCAGGCGCAAAATCATGATAATTGACATGAAAACCCCAAGCCCAAAGCCGGCAATTACATCGGAAATATAATGAATGCCCATCTGGGTGCGGGCAAACGCCATCAATGGTGAATAGATCAAAATGACGTAACGGAAAACATCCGGTCCCAGATATAGTCCCAGACCGAGTAAAAGTCCCGCTTTAGCGGCATGACCGGATGGGAAAGAATGGGGATCGGTTTTGCGAACCAGTCCACCCCAGCTGCCAACCGGACGTTCCCTGCGGATGCTCCATTTAATGATTTGAACTACTGCGCCGGTTATGAGAATCGATAAAAATAATATTTTACCCCAATGACTCCAGAAATTATCACCGCGCCACCATATAAACCCAAGAACCGGCATCATTATCCAACTGTCACCGGAGCGGGCTAACAGCGCAGCAAGTGACCGAACTTTTCCCCGCTTATCAACAATAGTAATGCGATTTGTCCAGTCCCGGTCAAGCTGCCGTAAGCGTTGCCAGTTTATCATTAATTATAATGTTTCCAATTCTTTTTGTACGATCTCATACTGAAATGGTTTGTCCACATCCATGCCTGTTTCAGCGTATGGGCAGTTTACGAATGCTAAGTCCAGGTCGAGACGTTTGCGAATAAATTTCGAAGCTCGCAAGAGAGTCATCTGTCTGGTAAGCAGTATTAGCAGTGGCCAAATCCCTACAAGAGCTGCCTGTTTTGCTACGCTTTTGCGGGCTACGGAAATTTTTGGGAGCGCCGGATGTGCGCCTGCTGCAACAGAGGGTTTGAAGATACCGAAATCACCGCCGCAAACCGCCATATCTTTAAGCCGGGTATAGGTGCGCCTGGATTCGGGATAACGATTTTTCATAACCCGTTGTTCAATAATCGGATAATACACGTCATGATCCGTTTGATCTGATATGCCAATTAGCCACTCGATCATTTCCGGGCGGATCAGGGGAACATCGCTACTGAACCAAAATGTTCTTTGGCTATCCGGGTGAATTTCGAGGACTTTTGACGCACCAGCCTTAAAATTGTCAATTAGTCCGCCGGCGTCGGGAATATAATGGATCTGTTTTTGTCCACAATAAAGACCATCGTCCGGATTCAGCCCGATAATGATCACATCGTCGATAGCATCGACATTGGCAACGGCATCGAGTTCCCATTGAATCATGGGTTTTCCGGCCAGCTCCAACATTGCTTTACGTGTTCCCGGCGCTAATATACCGGAGAGCAAACCCTTCTCTTTGACAACGCCGCCTGCGCTTATGATTGCATCCATGATTATCTCGCTAGTTTATTCACCCTACTACGTCACTTAATGTTTTTTATACTTCATATTGTGTCGAAGACATCCCTTCGGGATATTGTACTATTAATTATAAAACGACATATAGCAATAAATTTGTAAGTTACGTTGTAGGGTTAATCATTCAACCGATGAAGTTGAGGCTCAAGATGAAGTTTATCGATCAGCTGATTGAGTTCAGTAAGTGTTAAAGGTCGTT
>JAHIOG010000139.1 GCA_018895675.1 bacterium | reverse complement strand
TTGTACTATGGAAAAATCACAACTTGATATTCTGTATAAGCAATTAAAAAACGGACAAAACAGAAATAATGCTGATTCTGTTCGGGATTTGACCAGGATTACTTTAACAAAGGAATATTCGTTGATTGTTGCAGTTGATTCCGATGGAGGTATTGGTCCTCTAAAAGGAGACACCATTAAATGCGATCCGTATCAGTTAGGGCGATTTGCCATGCGGGTTCCATTGATGGAAATTTTATCTTCCGGTGCGCTTCCAGTCGCTGCATTCGATATGCTGACAATACCAATGAAAGGCCCCGGCGAAGAAATCGTTCGAGGAGTAAGGGATGAGCTGAAATTAGCTGGATTGGGTCAGGATTTTCCATTGTCAGGCAGTACGGAGGATAATGTCCCTACAGTCATGACCGGAATCGGAACGACCATTATTGGGATAGTTCATAAAAATGATTTTCGGCCGGGAGTGGCTCAAAATGGTGATATTGTGGTTTGTGTAGGAGTACCAAAATCCGCTCCGGAGGATCGTGTTCTTCTCGATGATATTGATATTATCAATCAGAATGATATTATTGAATTATTGAAAATACCGGAAGTACACGATATTTTGCCGGTCGGTTCACGGGGAGTTTTATACGAAGCAGGCGAGATGGCAAGGTCAGCCGGATTGAATATCTCACAATATGATGATATAGAGATAAATATAAAAAAATCTGCCGGTCCATCTACTTGTGCGATAATATCTTGTTCACAATCGATAAAAAACAGGATTCATGAAATTATTCATGTTCCAATTTATCCGATTGGAGAATTGAAATTATAAAATAATCGATGTTAATATGGAGACTGAATGTCGGATTTAAAAAAGAGAATAAAAGGTTGTTTAGTAGGTGTAGCAGCTGGGGATGCAATGGGTATGCCCACAGCGATGATGAGTCCGGAAACAATTAAGGAGATTTTTGGAAATTATATCACTGATTTTTTACCTGCTCCTCAAGGACACGTTATTCACGATAAAATGGTTGCCGGACAAGTAACCGACGATACGCAGCAGACTATGCTGATTGCTGATTCGATTATTGAGAAGGAAGAAATTGATCCGGAAGATATCGCCCGACGATTGATTCAATGGAGTGAAGAAATAAATGCGTTCTCATCCATGGCGGTTGGTCCAAGTTCTTTGCGCGCATTGTACGCGATTAAATCGGGTAAATCCATGTATGAATCCGGGTCGGTTGGCGATACAAATGGGGCTGTGATGCGCATTGCTGCCGTCGGCATTTACGGTAAAGGAGAACCTGAACGCACCGTTGATGCCGTGGAAAAGGCCTGTTTGCCAACTCACAATACAAACATCGCCATTGCCGGTGCTTCAGCGGTAGCGATGGCAATTGGGTGTGGGATAAATGGTGAAACAGATGTGGATGCAATCATTAATAAAGCATTGGATGCGGTCGAACTGGGAATGTCGCGTGGGAATATTTGGTATAGTGCTTCGATTATTGAACGTACAAAATTAGCATTGCAAATCGTGTCAAAGGATGCCCCGAAAGATGAGATTATGCGAGAGTTGTATAATATCATTGGTGCGGGTGTTCAGATTTCCGAAACCGTTCCTAGCTGCCTGGCAATCACAAAATTGGCCAACGGTAATGTGGTTGAGGCGATCCGGATCGCGGTGAATTTAGGTGGGGATTGCGATACAATTGCGGCAATTACCGGAAGTATTTGCGGCGCTATATCCGGGATCGATCGGATTCCCGAAGAATGGATAGCGATTTTAGAAAAGGTGAATCCCTACGATTTTAATGACTATACGGATAAGTTATTTGGAGCAATTTATAAATAAGTGCGTAAATTTGATGGGGTAATTATGAAAATGTTAAAAAGAGTGTTCGTTTTTGCAGGATGGCTTGTTGTATCCAGTTTGGCGATGTTACTCTTTGCACAGGAAGTCAAAGAGCAGAAATCAACGTCCGAGGTTGTTTTAATTGAGGAAGATTTTGTCAAGAATAACTGTGAAAATGTCGGTGATGCTCTAAAAACTATTACGGGAGTATATGTTAGTTCGACGGGAGCAATCTCTCTTCGTGATGTCAGTTCATCAAAAGTAGTTGTTATTTTAGATGGTCAACGGTTGAATACAG
>JAHIOG010000138.1 GCA_018895675.1 bacterium | reverse complement strand
TTTTTCTTTTTATCCAAATTGCTGCTAAGATGGGCAAAAAACGACATTATCAATTGCGTTTCATCTTTTATACGCCAGGGATTGAAAAATATTGGGATGATTTTATCTGGATACAATTTCAGTTCATGATTGATTAAGTTAATCATTGATGATTTTCCATCACCCCATGGTCCATATATACCAATCACAATACTGCTTGGATCAGTCCGGTTAATTATTGTCTCTGCTATTCTTTTTGCATACGGCCAGCGTCCGAACAGGTCTTGGTCAGGATTGTGAATAGGAGAATCAGATTGATAATTGATCGTTTTGTTTGTGGATTCTTCTTCCATAATGTTCACCGTTTTTATTGCTTCTTTATCCTCTCCAGCAACACACTCGCCGGCTCGTCCGACGGATCCTGCGCCACCAGCTTCCCTTTAAACGCCCGCTTCAGGATGGACTGGCGGAGGGATTGGGAGCGGATGAGTTCATTGGAAATACTTTCATCACTGTTTGTTATTTGTAAAAGGATTTCACGGACAACAGATACAATTTCCTTTTGCTCAGAAGCCGATGGTATAGGTACAACTAAATTCCGGAGTTTTGTCCCATTAACGTTGGCTTGCCCAACTTGTTGTGAGACAACATCCTTAATCCATTTTCTGCCATATGATGAGTTAATATAGTAAGAATAAAACTCAGGGACTATTCCTTCACAGAACTTTACTCGAATTAGATAGGAAGCAAAGGAACAAGGATTAGGATTACCATTATATATCGTTGTCTTACCGACTAATTCAACACTGTTTGTACGATTGAAAAGTAAGTCACCTTTTTTAAGTAATAATTCAGGGAATTCAACGTGATCTTTCGGAAGATATTTCAGGTTATGAATATCTAATTCACCATCAACAATATTACCCATCCGTAAAACAGGGATACCTGACATTTCTAAATCTGTTTTGGAAGAAGATCCATACTGTACCTCATTTGAAATCGAATCAATATTCACCCACACCCACCCATCCGGCAGTTTCGGCAGATTGATTGTGTCGATGGGTTTTGGCGGCTTGTACTTACTGCCCAGGCGCAGCTTGCGCTCTGCCTGAATCCGTTCCAGAAGCACCGATACAGGTTCAATCCGTTCTCCGTTCTCCATTTCTCCGTGAGCCTTCCTTCTACAGCTGCCTTGAGCACCGACTGGCGGTACTGCTTCAGTAATGCTTTGGCTTTCTGCAGGGCGTCAACTCCGGCATCCAATTTGGTGAAGAGTTCCTCGATCCTGGCGACGATGCGCTGTTGTTCGGGGAGGGGAGGGAGAGGGATTCTGAAATTGCTTACATCAGTTAAAGAAACATTCGCACGTCCCACACCTACCTTTGATCCTTTTGCCTGGTTTTGTATAATTTTAGATCTCAGTAAGTAGAATACATAGCGTTGATATGAAAAATCATGGTATAGTCGAATAATTGCAAGGGCTTGATTAGTATTTGCAGGGAGATTATTTCCCTTTACAACTCCTACCCGTCCTATCGTTCCAGCAATCGAAAATAATATATCTTTTTTTCGAAGAATAGACCTTTTTAGAAATAGATTTGTAGCCTCGTCAATATATGCTGTTTTACCGTCAATATTACCATTTTGGTCAATATTCTCAGTCTTTATGAATTTAATACCACTATCTTTATAAGTAAACCCGTAGCTAGTTGGAGTACTACCTTTTGTTATCCTTTGTGATATCTCCCCAAGACTTAAATAGGCCCATCCTATCGGTAAATTACTCACGTTGTCAGCACCCCTGCCGGTCAATGTTAATTAGATAGGTCATTCAATTCCTGGATTATCTGATTAAATTGGTCTCCAAATACCTTATATGCTTTCATCAAACCGCCGCGATCGTAAAAGGGCACGCTGTCAAAGTCATCTACCTCAATCTCCACACTGGTGGCAATGTGGTCTTTGATCATTTTCAACCATTCCAGTTGTTCCGGGCTGAAGTCGTTACCCGCTTTATGCTGATTTTCCAGCCAGTTCTCAAAACGCTGATCGATACTCTGATAGAAGGGCGTCAGCTGTTCCTCTTTACCCAAACCGTAGCGAATCAATGAAATCAGATCGGTCAG
>JAHIOG010000137.1 GCA_018895675.1 bacterium | reverse complement strand
CACTCACCGGCGTTACCTCTGTATACCATTAATGATGCGAATAAAGCGCTGGATCTTTTTCAACCGTTACCCTATGGAAAAACGACAGAACTGACGCCATCAGTTACATTGACGTATCGGGATGCCGGTCATATCCTCGGCTCGGCATTTGTGGACATTCGGGTAAAAACGGATGACGGCGAGCGGCGCATTCTGTTCTCCGGCGATCTCGGAAGACCGGCCCAGCCGATCCTGAGAGATCCGCATACGGTTTTCGGGACCGACTATCTGATTTTGGAATCGACCTATGGCAATCGCCTGCATGGGCAGATGGATAGAAAAACAGAATTGGCAAAAATCATCAACGATAGTGTTAAACGCGGCGGTGTTCTAATTGTACCGTCCTTTGCTGTCGGCAGAACCCAGGAATTGTTATTCACTATCCGCGAACTGGAGCAGGAACGACGAATTCCTGAAATGCCTGTTTTTGTGGACAGCCCAATGGCGATCAACGCCACAGGTGTATTTAAGAAAAACAGTCAGGACCATGACATTGAATCCAAAGTCGCCGAATTAAGCGGCATTGATATCCTGAAAACAGCCGATCTGCGGTTTACCCGGTCCAGCGACCAATCCAAGGCGATCAATAATATTAAAGGGAGAGCGATAATTATTTCCGCCAGCGGAATGGTCACCGGCGGACGCATTCTTCATCATCTGTTCAACCGTTTGCCGAATCCCAACAATACGGTGCTGTTTATCGGCTACCAGGCGGCAGGAACGCGCGGGCGCACAATTCTGGAAGGCGCTGAAACTGTTAAAATCCACGGACAGCAGATTCCGGTCAAAGCTCATGTGGAACAGATCAGCGGTTTTTCCGCCCATGCCGATTACAATGAAATCCTGGCGTGGCTGTCCAGTTTTAACGAAGCGCCCCGTAAAATTTTTATCGTTCATGGCGAACCGTCGCAATCCCAGGCTCTGGGTGAACGAATTCAATCGACTTTTAATTGGTCGTATGAGATTCCGGAATATTTGGAAAGTTTTGAATTAAATTAGCATTGAATCATGGATCTGTTTGAAAAAAATACTGATAAGCAAACGCTTTTGCCACCCTTAGCCGAACGAATGCGCCCATCTGATATTCACGATTTTGTCGGGCAGGAAAATCTGACGGCAAAGGGGAAAATTTTGCAGCGGGCGCTCGAAGTAAAAAACATCTTTTCGATGATATTATGGGGTCCGCCGGGATCGGGGAAAACCACATTGGCGAGGATCATTTCAAAACAGATCGAAGCCCGGTTTTTCCAGATCAGTGCGGTGTCGTCGGGAGTAAAAGAGATTCGGAAAATTATTGAACAGTCCGAACATAATCGCCGGGCGGGAATCAAGACAATCCTTTTTATCGATGAAATCCATCGCTTTAATAAAGCCCAGCAGGACGCCCTGCTGCATGCGGTGGAAAACGGTTCGATTATACTGATTGGCGCTACAACGGAAAACCCCTCTTTTGAAGTTATTGCGCCGCTTTTATCACGATGCCGAGTTTTGAAACTCACAAATCTTTCGAATGAAAATCTGGATAACATCCTGACCGCTGCGATTGAAAAGGATATTGTTCTGCAAAAATATTCGGTAAAGCTGGACCAGAAAGCCCAAGATTTTTTGATCCGTTCGGTTAACGGTGACGCCCGAAAATTATTGAACGCCATTGAAATCAGTATGCAGTTAATCCGGATAAAAAAGGACAAGCCGGTTCATATAACGCTTGATTTAATCAAGGAAGCGCTGCAACAACGCAATCTGCTGTACGACAAAAAAGGTGATTATCATTACGATGTAATCTCGGCATTTATCAAAAGCGTTCGTGGCAGCGATCCCGATGCGGCGGTGTACTGGTTATCGGTCATGATCGAGAACGGCGAAGACCCACTGTTTATCGCCCGACGCCTGATTATTCTCGCCAGTGAAGATATCGGCAATGCCAGCCCATTGGCGCTGACGGTGGCGACATCGGGATTTCAGGCGGTTCACGCTATCGGATTGCCGGAAGCTTCGATCGTTCTGGCTCAGGTTACCACATACCTGGCGGCGTCACCAAAAAGTAACGCCTCGTATATGTCTTTACGCAAAGCGTTGGGGGCAGTGAAAGAGGGAAACCTGCCCAACGTGCCGCTGCATCTGCGCAATGCGCCAACCGGTTTGATGAAAGCATTGGATTACGGCAAGGGTTATCAATATCCTCATGATTATAAAGATGGTTTTGTGAAAGAAGACTATTTTCCCAAAGGTCTTGAAAATCCCGGGTTCTATAATCCCAAAGACCATGGAACGGAAAAATTCATCCGGGAACGTCTGAAGAAACTGTGGACTGACCGGTATCCGGAAGATGAGTCAGGACATTAAAATTCAGTGCCGTTATATATTATCAACTTATATATACCCCCTTCAAGCGTGCGAATAATACCGCTACCGTATTGGCTTAATAAAAGACTATTGTCAGTATTTTTAATTTTTATCTGTCTATTCAGCGATCTCTATCGGTCTGTTTGATTGACGTTTAAGAGTTTCTTATAAATTGCCTCGAGGAGGTTTCATTGAGAAAAATCACAACAGTCATTTTACAGAACGCACTTAAAACGGGTAAATTTTATCTATTTCCCCCGCCAGTAATGGCTCGGGCTTCACAAGAGCGATTGGAATGAGTTGAAATTTTACAGTAGAATCAAAAAAGTGATTAAAAAATGTAAAGAATACTTGATTTTTATTATTATTACACCTATTTTCAAAAGCAGGTGTTAAACTAAAAGGGGTAAGTCGATGATAAGGAAGATTGTAAGAGTTGGAGCAAGTTTATGTCTTTTATTGCCGAAGGATGTCATTAAGACCATGGAATGGGATTTTGGTGATCAGATCGATCTGATTCTGGATGAAGAAAATGAGAAAGTTGTTCTCCGAAACCTGAAAGAGGAAAGTAAAGAAAAACAGACTTATATGGAATATTTTGGCGACTTCCTGAACGAATATCAGGAAGCCCTTTCGGAAATTGAACCAAATGAAGAATTAAGCGATTGAGGTTGTTATGAAGCGAAAAATTATACGGGTTGGTTCCAGTCGCGGCGTTTTACTTCCCCGTGAAGTGACCCGGGCAATGAGTTGGGATTTCGGCACGGAGATTGAATTAGACGTGAATCAATACCGCAAAGAGGTGACCTTAAAGACAATTAAAGTTAGTTTACCGGCAGATTTCAACGCGGAACATCTTAAGGAGATTGAAGAACAGATGATGGAACACGCGGATGTGTTGGGAGGTATCGATGACTGACGACCAGAAAAAAGAGATCAAACTACTGTGTTATATCAACTGGATGGTTGCGAAAAAATTTAATAGCGAGGGAGGTGTTCGCGACCTGAATTCTCTGAAAAACGTTGTGGCGCTTCCGGGTGGCGGTTCGCTTACCTGTTTTTTAGGTGAACGGCTGTCAAACCGCAAAGACCTCTATGCCCAGCTGGGCTGGTTTATGTATTATATTATCGATGGAGAGCCATTTAATAGCAGGAATCGCTCGGTAGCGTTTCTAATGTTAGTCTGGGCGCTTAAATTTTATCGTCTGGAACTTGATGTTGATGCTCTTGCCGATTTTATTACTTCCCTTGATACAATGAAACAGGGCAATTCAGATATTTCTCTGTGGTTATCAAATAACTGTCGGTAATTGTCCAAAGCCGAACTGTTGAACGACTATTATTAAATATCATCTTTAGGGTATGCCATTAATAAAATCCCAAATAAAAGAAGACAAAAACCCTAATGAAATATTTTCGCAAACTTAATATTTCACAGGGTAAACAAATTCCTCCAACAGGAGTCTCTGGTGAGACAATTATAGAAAGTAAAAAAGGGAAATAAACTGGTATTTCGGGAAAAGAAGTTTGTTGATTAAAATTCCACACAAAACCAATTTCTGACCGAAGGTCTAAATTGGTTTCGGAGGATAAAATAAATTACGATTAAACAAACGAGGAGAATTGATGCTTCTCAATGAACTCATTTCTGCAGCCAGGGGTGAACAGCCTGTCGATATCCAACTAAAGAATACCAGGGTTATCAACCTGTTGTCGGGAGACATAATCCCGGCGGATATTGCAATATATCGTGGAAAAATTGTCGGTTTTGGTGAATATCCTGCCAAAAAGATCGTGGACGTCAAAGGACTCTTCGCGGCGCCTGGTCTGATCGATGGTCATGTCCACCTGGAAAGTTCGATGCTGAATCCGGCTGATTTTGCCCGCGCAGTGGTTCCAGTGGGTACAACCACCGTTATTGCTGATCCTCATGAAATTGTCAATGTCATGGGATTGGCTGGTCTGCAATACATGTTGGACGCTACGGAACATCTTCCGCTGGATGTTTATTTTATGCTACCCTCCTGTGTACCGGCAACTCATCTGGAAAGCACAGGGGCAACCGTTACAGCAGAGGATATGCAGAAATGGATTGGCCATCCCCGTATTCTGGGTATCGGAGAGATGATGAACTTTCCGGGAGTATTGTTTCAAGATCCGCAGGTATTGGCAAAGCTGGTAATCGCCGGCGAAAAAAGAATTGACGGGCATGCACCGTTGGTTCGGGATAAAGAGCTTTCCGCATATATCGCCGCAGGTATCACATCCGATCATGAGAGCACCGATTTGGAAGAGGCGCGGGAAAAGCTTCAGAAAGGCATGTTCCTGATGATCCGAGAAGGTTCCGCTGCCCGGAATTTAAAAGATTTATTACCGCTTGTAACGCCTTTGAATTCCCGCTTCTGCGGCTTTGTCACTGACGACCGGCACCCCGATTTCCTGATGGATATCGGGCACATCAATTCAATGGTAAAAGATGCAATTACATTCGGAATTGATCCGCTGATTGTTCTCCAGATGGCGTCCCTGAATACGGCACAGCATTTTGGGTTGCAAAAGAAAGGCGCTATAGCTCCGGGATATCAGGCGGATCTGATCCTCTTTGATAATTTTGATGATTTCACTATTAGGATGGTCTATAAAGACGGGCAACGGGTTGCTGAGAACGGCAAACTTATCGCCGCTGAAAGCGCGAGTGTTCCTGATCCGGCACAGACTATCCGGGTGAAGGAAGTTAATTTAGATAATTTGGTGATCGCGGCAGCCGGAAAAAAGATCAATGTCATTGAAATTGTGCCCAATCAATTATTGACGAAAAAAGTGATTTGTGCCGCACGGATAATTGATGGTAAAATCGCCAGCGATCCCGAAAACGATATCCTGAAAATAGCGGTGGTGGAACGTCATCATGCTACCGGAAATATCGGATTGGGTTTTGTAAAAGGCGTCGGTTTGAAGTCCGGCGCAATTGCTTCAACGGTGGCTCATGATTCCCATAATATCATTGTTGTCGGAGTGGATGACCAGGATATTTTACTGGCAATCCGTGAAATCCGATCTATGAATGGCGGTCAGCTTGTTATGAAAAATGGCGATGTCGTTGCAGCATTACCCTTACCGATTGCCGGGTTGATGAGCAATAAACCATTGCAGGAAGTTCGTTTAGCGATTGATCATTTAAACCTGGAAGTCAGGCGATTAGGCTGCCCGCTGGAAAATCCTTTTATGTCGTTGTCCTTTCTGTCGTTGCCGGTGATTCCTGATATCAAGCTGACCGATAAAGGAATAGTAGACGTCACCAAATTTGATTTCATCTCACTCTTTGCGGACGAATAAAGTAATATCGTTCAGATCGTCTCAAAACAATTCATATCAGCATTTTTTCGGGTCTTTTCGGGATCAAAAATCTGCCCGTTCATCGTGATATACACGCCGTGAGGTAACGCCTGTACCGCGGCGACGGCACAACCTATATTAAAGCCGGCGTCGCTGTTCTTGAAGCGGGCAGGTTGCATGGAGCCGGTGAGGACAATCGTTTTATTGGGAATAGCAGATAATGTATGCGCGGTTTCAACCATCGTGTCGGTGCCGTGGGTAATCACGATCAGCTCATGAGGATCGCTGGCAACTTTTTCGAAAATAAGCCGGCGGTCTTCCTCAGTCATGTCCAGGCTGTCTTTCTGCATGATGGATTCAGTTTCATAATCCAGGGTGACATTAGCTTCCTGAAGGACTTCAACGATCTTGGGCTCGCCGATCTGATAGGCATTTTTCTGATCGAAATAGATTTTATCTATGGTTCCGCCGACGGTAAATATTTTTATTTTAATCATCTTTCACTCTCGCTCTTCAATTTTTAACCGGGGCTAAATTTAACATATACATCACAATTCGGAAACATTTCATAATGCGGGAAAATATTGTAATTTATTGTTACAAACCGGAGGAATAGATGATTCTGAAAAAACGCCTGATATTAGTGATAGTTTTGATAATTGCCGGTACGTTGCTTTTTGCCGAGGGTGAACAGCAGTTTATTCAGTTGGGTAATTTTTCTCTGGAAAGTGGGGAGATCATTAAAGATTGCCGGATCGGCTACCGGACTTTCGGTAAACTCAATCAAAATAAATCAAATATTATCCTTTATCCAAGCTGGTTTGGCGGGACCAGCGAGCATCTGGGAAAATTGATCGGACCTGGAAAACTGGTGGACAGCTCCCGGTTTTATGTGATTGCCGTTGACGCCCTGGGAAACGGTGTGTCGTCGTCACCTTCAAACAGTAAACGGCAGCAGGGCGACAAATTCCCGGTTTTCACGATTCGGGATATGGTACGGACCCAATATGAACTGCTGACGAAAAAACTTGGTGTCGATCATATTTATGGTATCATCGGCGGATCAATGGGTAGTTTTCAGGCTTTTGAATGGCTCGTGATGTATCCGGATTTTATGGATAAAGCTGTGGCGTATGTTTGTACTCCTCAATTCACATCCTATGATCTGTTGCTGCTGAGTTTTGGGCTGGAGCTGATTGAAGCCGCTCAGCCAGCCAAAATGCCGGAAAGGACCATTCAACGGCTCGGTAATATAGGGGCGGAACTTTTTGCCCGGACGCCCGCATACCGGGTTGAGTATACGTCACGAAGCGAATTTGACGAGTTCATGGAAAAGTACGCTAAAGAAGCCTCGGCGGTATATACCAGCGATGATAAAGCCAGCCAGCTTCGGGCAATGAAAAGCCATGATGTTTTTGCTCATTTTGATGGATCCATGGAGAAAGCCGCAGAAGCGATCAGGGCTGACGTGCTGATGATCGTTTCCGAATCAGATCATATGGTGAATCCACAACCGGCAATTGATTTTGCCCGGGTATTGAGCTGTGATCTGGTTGTTCTAAAAAATAATTGCGGACACCTCGCCATCGGCTGTGAGATGGAGCGCTGTATCGATAAAATCAATCAATTCTTTAATAAATAATAAGTAAGTGGAGGTAATTATGAAAAAGTGGGAATATAGGATCATCGATTCAATGCGTATTCCCGGCGGGATTTTCCGGGGCAAGAAATTTGACGAGGTCGATAAGTATCTTAATGAAATAGGTAAAGAGGGTTGGGAGATCATCAACCTGGATTTTAACGATGTGACCGGGCAGATGGATTTCGTCGGCGTCGCCAGGCGGGAGCTGAAAACCGAGTAAAACCGTCGTCTAATTCTTTTTGGTAATTTATGGCGCTGTTATTCAAATATCTATATGCCAAACGAGTATTATTGGTATCCTTGCTGATCGTTATCCCCATCGGTTTTTACAGTAAATTCTATAGCGGATCTGCTCATACCTGGGTGAATAATTCCCTGGTCGGAGTCTTTTATGAAATATTCTGGTGCCTGGTCTTAGCGCTTTTCTTTAAACGATTGAAACCACTTACTATTGCCCTGATTGTATTATCACTTACCTGTGTTCTGGAATTCATGCAGCTGTGGCATCCGCCATTGCTGGAATTGCTGCGGGGTAATTTTATCGGCGTGACGATTCTGGGCAATTCCTTTACCTGGAGCGATTTTCCGTATTATTTCGTTGGATCATTGGTTGGATATGTTTTGATCAATAAAATATCTTAGAAACTCGATATATCATAACCCTACGTTTACTACCGTTTGATTCCCCGTATAAATTCTTCCACTTCCGGGATACCGCCCTGGTAGATCAGGTAGCCGTTGTAAGGCTCCCGCTCGGTAATCTCGCCGGCGATGGGCGTCAGCATAATTTCTTTGACTTTATCAAGATCGTCGGTTTGTCCCAGCGCCCAGCACAATTTGACGTAAGCCACCTCCGGCAGGAGATTGGCAGCGGGAACCACGCCCAACTGCATCATCTCGCGACCGGTTTCGTAAACATACATCTGCACGTAACCCCAGAGAGTTTGAACGGTCATGTACACGGCTATGCCTTTATCTCTGGCTCTTTTCAAGGCGGGATAGACCGGTTTATTAATGTGCCCCAACCCGGTTCCGGCAATGACGATACCGCGATATCCATTATCGATCAGCGAATCGATGATATCCGGCTGCAGGTTGGGATAATAATAAATGATAGAGATTTTTTCTTCGAAAGCCGTATTGATGATAACGTGCCGGGCGCTGCGGCGGTGTTTATAATCAGCGCGCAATGGTGTGATTTTATCGCGATCTACCATTGCAAGAGGAATATCGCTAATGTGCGGAACGTTGACCGGTAAGAAGAATGCATCTTGCGGACGCGGGTTCCACGATGCAGGAGCCCATATTGGTCGGAGGTTGGTCCAAACATACAGACCATTACTTCAGCAATGTCACTTGTAGCAGCGGTATTAACGGCATGAATAAGATTCAGCGCCGCATCGGAAGACGGGCTCGGTCGGAGGATCGCTGGGAGCCGACCATTTCGATCGGAACCGGTGAATTCTGAACCATGAATGATAAGATCGCTGACATATGATATTTACTTTGGAGATTCCTCCAATCCATCCCTAAGAGAGAGTGATTATACTGGTACTACTTATGATCCAGGTGAGTTGAATTATAGCACAACCTATTACTGGAAGATTGTAGCGAAAGATGATCATGGACTGGAGACAGAAGGGCCGGTCTGGTCGTTTGAAACAGAGTCCGGTTTGGAAACCGGAACAGTAACAGATATCGACGGTAACGTATATCAAACGGTTAAAATTGGTGATCAATGGTGGATGGCGGAAAACCTGAAAGTGACCCACTACCGCAATGGCGACCCAATTCCTAATGTAACGGATAATACTGATTGGAGTAATCTTTCAACCGGCGCTTCTTGTAATTATGATAACGAAGCATCTAACGTAGCGACTTATGGTCGTCTTTATAACTGGTATGCTGTGAGCGACAGTCGTCAAATAGCCCCCGCAGGCTGGCATATGCCCAGCGATGCTGAATGGCAAACTCTAATTGATTATCTGGGTGGTGAAAGTGTTGCTGGTGGTAAAATGAAAGAAACCGGTACAACCCATTGGGGGAGTCCCAATGCCAGTGCGACTAACGAAAGCGGCTTTGCCGCATTGCCCGGTGGTTACCATCTCTACTACTATGGTACGTACTACAGTCTGTGTAACCACGCCTATTTTTGGTCTTCTACGGAGGACGATAGTAGCACCGCATGGTACCGGTCTCTGCGCTACGATGGTTCAGATGTCTACCGTTACGGCTACTATAAGCAAGATGGTTTTTCGGTTCGTTGCGTCAGGGATTAGTTGACTATCCGGCAGGGGCCAGATGCCTTTGGCATTTGTCTATTTGATTATTTTCCAGCCGTTTGCCAGCCCTTGACTTAAGGCGGCATTAGATGGATTTTTTGAATAAGCGAGAATATTTGAGCCGACTTGAGTTAAGGGCGAGAGTGATCCGACTTAACTCAAGTCTACTGTAGAGTGTAAGCGAATGAGTTTATGTTTTTTGAAATGGCAGACTTAAGCCAAGTCAACCATCAATAGTCAATCGTAAACCAAAAAAATCATATTTATTAAATGATCTACAAATTTTAATAAAAAGCCTTATAAACAAAGATTTTAAACCCGCTAAAATTCGTTATGAAGTTAAAAACGATATTAGAATAACAAAAATGAATGATGGTTCAATATAAGTATAAATCGCCATCAAGGGATTTCAAACCGGCAACCATCTATAGAGATTAGAGTTCGGGGTAAAAAATACAAACCCTGCTAGGAAATTGAGGATAATCAATAGTGTGCTTCTGATAATTGAATATCAGAACATTTTTAAAATTCAATGACAAGACTTATATTGGCAATATAAAAAAATAGAGAACACCGTGGCTACAAACAAATCAATTGAATTTTATATGAGGATATCGACGCGCAATCAAGATATTCCAGAAGGAT
>JAHIOG010000136.1 GCA_018895675.1 bacterium | reverse complement strand
GACCGGATCGCTTTTCAGTATTGTAATGCCGATGGCGACCTGTCCGACCAAATTAACCCGAATGGATCAAAACACGGTATTGCCGGGATTTTTAACGAAGATAAAAATGTGCTGGGTATGATGCCGCATCCCGAGCGGGCGGCTGAAAAAATCCTTGCATCAGAAGATGGCTTGGGAATTTTTAAGTCCTTATTGGAGAGAAATTAATATGGAAAAAGGCACTGCGAAATATTCGATTATTATAGTTCTTGGCGTGTTGCTTTTAGGAGCCATGCTGGGATCCTTATTGGGAGAATTGATTAAAATGGGGATTCCCGATGGTGTCGTAAAAGAAGTTTTTTTGAGATCTATTGACATTATGATCGGACCGGGTGTTGTGGATCTGGTCATGTTCTCGATTACCTTGGGATTTACGCTGAAATTTAACCTGATAGGCATCCTGGGAATGACAGTTGCCTATTACATTCTTAGGTTTTGGAGATAATAATGCTGACAATAATAGAAAAGGAGCATATATGGGCAGCCTGGGTATTGGTGAAATAATTTTAATACTTGTAATATTTTTACTCCTGTTCGGAGCCAAACGTCTTCCGGAATTCGCGCGTAGCTTGGGAAAGAGCTTAAAAGAGTTCAAAAAAGCCACCAGCGATATTACGAACGAGATCGATGAAGCCGTTAATTCAAAACAGATCAACGAGAAAAAATCAAAAACGGAAGTCCCCAAAGATTCTGAAAAATAAACAAATCTGCTAACAGGATCGGCGAGGTTGGATATTTGTGAAATTTGCTACGCTGTATCAGCACTTGAATCATAGTCTGCAGCGCATATCGGAAGAACAGTTATACAACGCATTTATCACAGGCTTTGATGATCTTATCGGAGAAAAAAATACTATCTGCTATTACAGATTGGTGTACCAGCGATGAATATTACGTAAGGGCGAAATTCAAACAAATTGCCCACGGGCGGACAGCTGGTTATCAGGCATTTTCAGGAGAAACAATTTTTCAAGTTAGGCATTATATAGAGCGACATTTTAGAAAGTGACAATCCGAGAAGATTATGTGGTATTTTGCTGACTGGGGAATTTTAATACTGCTGCTGTTTATTCCGGGACTCTGGATCTGGTATAGGAGACGGGGTCAACGGCGTGAAGCCACGATCCGGTATTCATCTATACGGGGGATCAAAGAATTGTCCGGGTATCGTCACAGATGGAAAGCCAATGTCCTTTTCGGGCTGAAACTGGCTGGCTTGGCGCTGCTTTTCCTGGCGCTTGCCCGTCCACAGAAAGGGGACACTATTCGGGAGTTCAGCACCGAAGGGATTGATATTATGATGGTGCTGGATATTTCCAGTTCCATGCGGGCAATCGATTTTCAACCGAACAGATTAGAAGCAGCCAAGTCAGTAGCGCGGGAATTTATTGAAGGAAGACAGGCGGACCGGATCGGTCTGGTGGTTTTTGCGGTAGAGAGTTTTTTACAATGTCCCCTGACAATTGACTATGGTGTTTTAAAAGAGTTGCTACACCAGGTGGATATCATCGAGGAGAAATACGATGGAACGGCTATCGGGATAGCAATTGCCAACGGAGTGAACCGCCTGCGGGACAGTACAACGAAAAGTAAAATCATGATCCTGCTCTCCGACGGTCGCAATAACGCCGGAGAATTAGATCCTGGAACCGCCGCGGAAATGGCGGAATCCTTCGGAATAAAGATCTATACCATCGGCGCCGGAAAAATGGGACAGGCGCCCTATCCGGTACAGCTTCCCGGTGGACGCATCCAGCATCGCTTAATTGATGTGGAGATCGATGAGGATGTGTTAAAAGGAATTTCATCAACTACGGGCGGGAAATATTTCCGGGCAACCGACGAAGCTCATTTATCCTCAATTTATGATGAGATCAGCGAGATGGAAAAAACCGAGGTCAAGGTCAAAGAATATATAAATTACCACGATCTTTACCCGGTCTTTTTATTGCCCGGTTTTTTACTGATAATATTGAGTTGTGTTTTGGAAATGGCAGTCTGGAGGAAAATGCCGTAATGGTTAAATTTTCTCATTTACAGTTTTTCTGGTTCTTAGGATTTATCCTGGTCGTTTTTGGTATTCAACTGTATTACAGGCGGCTGCGGCGCAAAGCACTGTCCCGGTTCGCCGGGAATGAATTAGCGGAAAAATTGTTGGATAATACGCGTGTTTCAATACGACGAACCAAACAGCGCCTGATCTTAGGGGCTCTTATTTTTATTGGCATCGCCCTGATCGGACCCAAAGTGGGGAATAAACTCACCGAAGTAAAACGCAAAGGCGTCGACATTATTATCGCCTTTGATACATCGTTAAGCATGAATGCCGAAGATGTGAAGCCAAACCGGCTGATGCGGGCAAAGTACGAAACCGGCAAATTCATTAACAGGCTGCGGGGAGACCGCATCGGGCTGGTCGTCTTTGCCGGGATCAGTTATCTACAATGTCCGTTAACCATGGACTACAGCGCCGCTAAGTTATTTCTCGACGTCATCGACGCCGGCGTTATCGGAACTCAGGGCACTGCCATTGCGGACGCCCTTGAGACCTCGCTCAAAGCATTTAAATCCAGGGAAAAGAAACATAAAGTGATTGTGGTTATTTCCGATGGTGAAGATCATGAAGGCGATATTCCGGTAGTGATGGAAAAAGTAAAGGAACAGGGCGCCGTCATTTATTCGGTGGGCGTCGGGACCTTGACAGGTTCACCGATTCCTGTTAAACATCAGAGTGGGTCGGAGTTTGAATTTAAACGGGACCGTTCAGGCAGAGTGGTAACCTCTGCACTTGAAGAAAGGACTTTGCGGGAAATCGCCACGCTATCCGGTGGAACCTATTTTAATCTCCGCAGTGATGCCGACGTATTTGAGAAACTATACAACGAGATACTTAAAATGGAGCAAAAAGAGATCCGCTCGCATGAATACAGCGATTATCAGGAACGCTATCAATTCTTTCTGATAATTGGCATAATTCTTCTTGTTATTAACCAGACGATTGCCGAGAAACGCAAAGAAAGAGCCGGGGAGAGTGATTAGATCATGAGAGCAGTAAAATGCGTCATTAGCGTACTTTTATTATGCTGTATTCCGGTTTTAGCAAAGGACAACGCTCAGAAACTGTACGAATCCGGGCAGTATGATGAAGCAATTAATAAATATAATCGTATTTTAATTGAACATCCGGACTGGGAAGAAGTCCATTTTGGAAAAGGGAGCGCATTGTATAAGTCGGAAAAGATTGATGAAGCCATGCGGGAATTTGAACTGGCGATTTCCAGCAAAGACCCGCTGCAAAAATCCGCTGTGTATTACAATATGGGTAATGCCTTGATTAAGTCTGAAAGGTTGGAGGAAAGTCTTAAATTTTATAAACGCGCGCTGGAATTAAATCCCCAAGATTACGATGCCAAACACAATTTTGAACTGGTGCGCCGGATGATGCAGCAGCAGAATCAAGACCAGTCGCAACAACAGGATCAGAACGGTAAAAAGGACCAGCAAAACCAGCAGAAGAACAGTCAGCAGGATAAAAAAGAAAAACAGGGGCAGGAACAGCAACAGCAACAAAGTAAGCCTCAGCAAACACCCCAAAAACAACGACAGGAACGACAGAAAAGTCAGGAAGAAGCCGCCCAGGTTCTGGATGCCTTGAAAGATGATGAGAAAAAAATGATGCAGGAACGTATGAAAACCAAGTATTCGGGCATTAAAAAAGAAAAAGATTGGTAAATTTGACCGTGATGAAATTAGCAATATGATGGATGATATACTAAATTGCCTCACCAGAGGTTTCCTTGAGACAAAAGAACTGTCCTAAAATTAAAATTTGTAACCTCCCCTCTTTCCTCCGGCAGCTGCCGGAAGGGGATTGCTCCACCAGGAGTCTCTGTGAGATAGGGGTGGTTAATTTATTTTCAAAATCAGAGAACATTGATACATAAAACAAAACTTTTAGAAATTGTTATAATAATGCTGCTTGTGCAGGCCCATCTGCTTCTGGCGAAGGATATCAGCGTAAACGCCAGTGTGGATCGGAATAGCATCTATCTGGATGATGTGATCACCTTTTTGGTAAAAATCGAAGGGACGCATGACTTTCCCACAGTTCCTTCACCCCAAAGTGACGGTTTTGTGATCATCTCAGGGCCATCGCAGTCCAGTAATATCCAGATCATCAATGGGGAAATGAGCGCTTCGAAGACAATTCAGTGGCGCCTGGCGCCAACAAAGACCGGGACACAGGAGATCAAACCTATTTCAATAAAATATCACCGTAAAAATTATCAGACAAAAGCGGTTTCTATTATGGTGATGGATCCCAAGACTACAACGCCTGCGCCACAAACCGGAAATCTTCCGACACCGCGGACACAAGCGCCCCGGCAAACCGAAAGCAGTCAGTATAATATCTTCCTGAAGGCAAACGTATCAAAAACGACACTTTATAAAGGCGAGGAATTGATCGTATCCTTTGATCTCTATTTTCAAAATGTCCGTAATTTTGCGACCCAGAAATTACCTGATGCCAGGGGATTTTGGACCGAACAATTTCCGGAAAAACGGAATCCCACCATAGAATCTGTAGTACTGAACGGCATTGCTTATAAGAGAGCAACGTTACGACGTTTGGCGCTGTTTCCCACAACGACAGGCGACCTGGTAATTGACCCAATGGTTATCAATTGCGAGATTGTTGTGCCCAGTCAACGTCGCCGCTCGGTTTTTGACGATTTTTTTGATGATCCATTTTTT
>JAHIOG010000135.1 GCA_018895675.1 bacterium | reverse complement strand
TTGTGATTCACACAATTGACTTTTCGACCATTGATCTTTTCGGGCGCGTGTCCGCTCTGGGGAATCATCACAAAAAACATCTCTATAATATAGAAAAGAATTTTGATGCGCTGGTTTCGCTCATCGATGCTCGGCACCTGATTGATCAGTTTCAACTACTTCGTTTTTCATCACAGCCGACTAAGGAAATGAAGTTAATCACGGATTTTATTAAAGACCGTGAAACTCTTCTGGAAATGCTGGGGTGTTACTATTCACTTCAATTTTTACTGATGAATATCAAGGCGCTTGATGTTTTTCAGATGAATCTTTCATCACCGTCGAACCGATATGATAATTATCAAAGATTTTTATTGAGAACCGGTTCTGACTTCCGGATGTTAAGTGGTGCATATATGTCGGTGCTTATAGATACTTTTCTGCAGAAAGCCAATCGTCCGGATTTTGTAGTATGCTGTGTCGGAACACGGGTTGATCAGGAGGATATTGACCTCGGTATTATTGATAAAGGGCCGGGCGAAAGGGCAATCATAACCAAAGCTTTTGGCGCTTTGAACAATGAAATGTTGAAAAACGCCAGCGTGCTTCATTTTCACTTATCTGAGCATGTCGGGAAACGAGGCTATTCCGCATCTATACAGGAATATCATGAACTTCTGGATAAAGAGATACAGGATTTTGTTATTCTCAGTGAGATGCTCAATGCGGTGCCGATACTTGGTCGGCTAAAATTATTCCACCAGTTCAAGCGGGAAATTCTGGACCGGTATTTTTATCACCCGGGTCAGGATAACAGATATCACGAGGGTTGTCTGCGGGGTTTATTGGGTGAAATCCGTGATCTGATAATGATGGAAGCTTCCGAAAATATCCTGAATCCCAAACAAGACGCCTTGCGCATGCTGAAAGCGATTATATTTGCTATAAAGACCTGGAAGGGCATTAACCGAAACACCTCTCTCGAAGTACTGGACGTGCTGTTGAAAACCGATTTGGCTAACCGCGATGATTATATACGGGTTCAACAGGCACTTACCTTTTTTGAGACATTCAGATTTTTGTATCAACTGTTTGTTGTTCAGGAGGAAGAAATTTATCTTGAAGAAAATTTTGTGCCGGATAGTCTTCAAAAGGTTGCTCTGGCAATGGGTTATGAAGACAAAGTCTTTGCTCCCGCATACACTCAACTTTTAATTCACTACCAGGATCATCAGCAAATTGCGCGGCATGGCGCAGAGAACCTGATCCGACAAATTAGTAAACACCTTTATAACGTAACGATATTCGCGTCGATCACACAAAGCGCTGTGGCGGAAGATTCAGATGAAACCCCAAATATTAATATTGCCATAGAGTTCGTTAAATCGTCCGGTTTTTTCCGGGGAACCCAATTCTGGGATGATATTTTTTCCATTCTGGACCGAGATGACGAGATTTTACTTGATCGTTTCCTGAAAGATTTTCATTCATTGCCGGATAAACAGAGGAAATCACTGATAAAGACATATGTACGATGGGGGCGCTTGTCGCCGTACTCATTGATATCATTAATCACGATTATCACGAAACATCGACCCCATTTGGCTGAATCAGATTTTATTATGGGTTTCTTAGATGAATTTATGCTGCGCCTGGAAGGCACACAGGAAAATATTAGCCGTCTTTGTCATGTTTTGAATTTCGACCCGCGTATGATGAATAATTTTCTCGTACTTTTGAACGAACACCACCTCGAGAAGTTAATTGCCATTATAGATCATCCAATCTGGAAGCCGGATATCAGGAACATTCAAAAGAATTTGATCACGCTCTGCAAACTGTACAAAGACAGCGCTTACTATTTCCAGCGATTTGTGCACCGGGTTTTTAATTCTAACGCCGCCTATATTTCATTATTAAATAATCAATCAAAATTCGCCCAGATTGCCGACGGCTTGCTGAGAAATCTGGATAATTTTGAAACTCTTTCGATCCGCATTGATAAACTGGGCGATTACTACGATTTTGAATTTTTACGACTGGGTATTCGGCTTATAAATGGCGAATCCTTTGAAAAAGTAAACAAGCATTTTACAATATTTTCTGATAATTATATCCAGATTCTGTTCGATCTTTGTCGTGAGTTAGTTTCCCGGGAGATGGAATATCATATTCCGGAAACGAAGGATTTATTAGCCGTTTTTGCCGCCGGCGGTCATGCCCGCAGTCAATCGTTTGATGATGATTATGATTTGATTATTCTGCTTAATTCTGAAGATGAAGAAATGCTGCAATTCGCAAACAAGATAATTTTGAAAATGAACAAGCATATAATTCAACGGTCGATTATGGCACATTACAGATTTGCCGATCGTTTCAAGAACTATGTGACTACTTTTCAGAACCTCAAAGAATTTTTCAACAATCCTGATGAAAATGCTTTTATTGATATGTCACAGTTATTGGGAGCGCGGATGATTGTCGGCAGCGCCCACTTTAAAGACGTATTTGAGCGGGAAATAATTGAACCGTATATATTTAAAGACAATCAGGATTTTACGCAATCACTAAAGCAGGAGATTGCGTCACGGCATGAATACCATGCCGATTCAGATACCGTTGATATCAAAGAGAGCTCGGGCGGATTAAGAGATCTTGAGAATTTTCTATTTATTCTTAAGGCTCGGTTCGCTATTGTAGATCCAATATCGCCAAAGTTGTTTAAACTATTATCACAATGTTTGGCGGATTATCGGGAGGTTCTCGCGGAACTGGATAAAAATTATTATTTTTTAAAACATGTAAGAGATTTATATCGCCTGATTGTTTCCGACAACGACGAGATTAAGATTAAATATTTAAATGATATTATTGAACCGCTTAACCAATCACGCTAAACTCAATTCAAATCTGCCGATGACCTGCATGATAAAATTGGGGAATATATGCAGAAGAATGTGCAGAATATTAATCGAATTTTCAGTGAAATAATTCCCCAATAACAGTTATTTTTTTTGAGCAGAGTTATTACTTTTTGGGCGGTTTCAACCGCAATTGCCGCCATCTGATCCTGGAAACGCGAGACCTCTTCCGAGGTAGGATTATGACGACGCCATTCTTTCAGGATATTTTCTGTTTTTCGGAAAATCTTTTTCTGTCCCTTGTATAGAATATGTTGAATACGGTTGACCTGATTAAGATCAATGCAGGCGTCTTCCGGGTATAATTGTCGCTTGATTTTCTGGAATGTCTTGTTA
>JAHIOG010000134.1 GCA_018895675.1 bacterium | reverse complement strand
TCGACGGTTTGAGAATTAAAGTTTCCCTTAATGGTTAAAATTTCTTTATCGTGAATGGAAATTTGGCTCCTGTTCTGAAATTGCTTCCAGTTTTTGGTGGTGACTGTTGACCGGAACAGAAACGGAATGTCGGCGTATATTCCCGATAGATATTCCACCTGAATTTCATCATTATTGAGATTCATTTTCAGCATCAAATCGGTCAACTGAGGCTGGTCGCTCGCCCAGCGTACATCTCCCTTTTCCAATAACATAGAACCATTCCAAACGGGTTTTTTAACTGTTCCGGAAAGGGCGATATTCAGATTGGTTTTTCCCTGAATAAAAATGTCAGCCGGGATCAATGTATTAAATTGGTCGAGATTGATATTCGTTGCAGTGAGTCGTCCGTCAATAGTTTGCTTTTTATCGATGGTATATTGCCCGTTTTTTTTGAAGATTGGCACATCTGCCGTCAGATGGATCTTTTCGCCGGGCTTGCTGAGCATAAGCGGATTTATGATTAGTCGATTTTCACGAAAGCCGATATTGGCGGCGATAGAGTCATATTGCAGGTGCTGGTAATTAAAACTGTGAATTTCCGACTGGAAATGAATCTCCGGCCGTTCAATATTTTTCGATAGTGTAAGGCCAAAATCCAGAATTCCGTCCATTTCCGGAAAATCCGGAAGAAAGAATCGAATCCGGTTTAAATCGATCAACGAGCCGTTCATTGTCATATCCAGATTGTCCATATTTTTCAGATCGGCATTCCCGGTAATTATTCCAAAATCCGGTTTCTCCGATGAAATCGATTGGAGTCGAATCGTTGCATTTGCCTGCCTGTCCGGGATTGAAAAAGTACCCTCGCTGCGGATTTGCCCGGAGGATTTGATCAACGACAAATCTTTTACCATGACACGTTCGTCCTGAAATTCGATCGATATCTGGCCGCTGTCAAATTGATAACCCGAATAGCCGGGCTGGGCCATTTCGACTTCAAGCATTCCCAGAAGTGTCGGAACAGTGCCCTGCAGATGACCGCGATACGCATAAGCACCTTGCAATTGATCGAGGCCAAATGGCGCAGTGGCAGATTGTATCCGGGGCAGTTCACCGCGGAACTGACTGCTGTTAATTGTTATTATTTTATCGAAATACGACAAGTCAGCTACCAATTCATCGACTGGAAAATGCTGATAATTCAGATTGGAAATGGAAATTGAAGCGTTAATTTTCGGATTTTTGTACGTACCAATAATGGATCCGTCGAGAGTCAGCCGACCGGAAATATCAGTAATGTTTGCCAGTTGTGCCAGCGGTTCGATTTCGTGAATATTAAATGAATAACGGGCGTTCACCCGCTCGTCTGACAGATCGGCGGTAATCGTTCCCCGGGTCAAATCGTTTTGTAGTTCTGTGGTGAGTTGGCCATCCTGAAGCTGAACGGATGCGGTGATGTCCGGAACAGGTTTATCAAGCATTATCAAATTGCTCAGGCTGACATTACCGGACGAGGAAATTGATGCGATATTTTTTAAAGCGCCTGTCGTGGTAATAGATGCATTAAACAGGCCGCTTTGAAGGATCGGGTCCTGAAATATCGTTGTCCATATCTGCCGAAGATTCAGATTAGAGATCGACAATGTTGCCGAGTGCCGCCACAGACTGTCGTTAACGATGAAAGCGTTCGCTGTGATACTGCCGCCATCTGTTTCAGCGGTGAGTTGCCTGACAATCAATGAATCCGAATAATAGGAAGCGTCAAAACGGCCGTCTTTGAATTCGGTTCCTGAAATAGTCAATTGTGGAACACGTGACCGGATCTCGATATTCGGCGTCGTTAATTTGCCTCTGGCATTGATGTTTACATCAATTTCGCCGTCAAATGGTGATAAGGTCGAATACAGCTCAGGCATCGACGCTTTCAGCGATGCTTGCGGATTTCCCTGAATTCTGAGTGAGGCTTCCAACTCCGGCAGCGTTGTTGTTAGCGAACCGGATAGTGTCAATTCCGCTGAGACCGACTGAAATTCCGCCAGAGTAATATTACCGTTTTTAAGATCGGCATCGACCTGAACATCACTGAAAACGACAAGTATTTGTTTGATGGTAATATTCGACTGAGCGCTACGTAGCTGAAGTTGATAAGTGGAATCGGCGGTTTGCCGGACATGAATGAATGTTTGAGCCAGGGCACCATTCAGGGGAATGGACAAGTCGTTATATTGGAATAGTGACCGCTCAATGTGGAATTGTTGCAGTGCAACAGTGAATTGGGAAGTGGTTGTATCCGGTTTGAGGAGGCTGTTCAGGTAATCAAAAACAAAGCGACCGCTGCTGTCTCTCTCGATAAAAAGAGTCATACTGTCCAGGTTGAGGCTTTTAATATCCAGAGATTTTTGCAGGAGTTTGAAAACGTTATAATTGATACCGGCTTTTTTCAGGTACAGGATTGGCTGATCAACTGATTGAGAAATCCGAAAATCTTCAATCTGCAGCCGGTTGAAAAGATTGGTTTCCAGAATACCAATGCTGACTGGCACCTCCAGAAGTTGTGTCAGATGATTTTCTGCAATCCGGCGAATCCAGCTCTCTCCCGCTTTTGAACAGAGGAAGAAACCGGCGATCGTCAGCAGGATAAAAATACAGAGAAAAAATATGGCGATGGTTTGGATTGCTTTTTTCACACATCCATTGATATTGTTGATATTAATTTACGCCACAATCCATGAAATTAAAAACAGTAAACATATTTAGTTGACGATGTGCCGCAATATTTACGATATACGTAATTATTGAAAATATTCGTAAGTTATCTCTTGACATTGATTTTACGATGTCGTAGAATATATACGTAATATGTATGATAAGCGATAAAACGTAAGGTGAAAAAGAAAAAGGAAAATGAAAAAAGAATCCAGGAAGAAAACTCAGATTGTTCAGGCGGCGGATCAGTTATTTAAGAAATTTGGGATAAAGAAGGTAACCGTTGAAGAAATCTGCCAGGAAGCCGGCGCCAGTAAAATGACCTTTTATAAATATTTTAAGAATAAAACTGAGCTGGTGAAGTACAACTGGCAGTTGATGATCGATGATAGTATGGCAAAACTGGATGAACTGGATAAGATGGACATACCGTTTACCGAAAAAATTAAAATTATGCTGAAAATGAAAGAAGAGGCTACATCGCAAATGGGGAATCAGTATATTCGCGATTATCTCAACATGATTCCGGATTTACTCAGTTTCTATAATGAAATGTTCAGCCGGGTTATGGCAAGATTTATGGATATGATTGCACGTGCCCAGGAAAAAGGTGAAGTACGAAAGACGATGCGTCCGGAATTTTTTCTGGCGGTTGTTCAGAAGATGATGGAGTTAGCTAAGAACGAAAACCTGGTAGATTTATATAAGGATTATACCGAATTCGCATTGGAAGTGAACAATTTTCTCTATTATGGTATTTTGCCCAGCCCTGAATCGGAGCGGCAGTGAAAAATGTCTTATACAGATTCCAGGTGTTCGTTTTGCTCGTAATTATAACAACCCGGATATCTGCAGTTGAACTCGATATGAGAGGACAGTTTTCGACTCAATTAACACGCAGATATTCAAATGATGAATGGCTGGTCAATGCCGGAATGCAGTATATTCCACAATTAAGAATGTTACAAGTGTTTTCCTCAACAAACATTATGGATCTGGAATTATCTTATAATAGTTTTATTCATACGGATCAGGAAGTGTCATGGGATAATCTGAAATTATATCGATTTAATGTCCGCTATGCTACGGAACAGTCGGAAATCCAGATCGGTTTACAGAAAATCAACTTTGGTCCGGCGCAGTTGTTGAGATCATTGATGTGGTTTGATCGATTGGATCCTCGAGACCCAATGAAAATTACAGAGGGCGTTTACGGATTGCGTTATCGTTATAATTTCCTGAATAATGCCAATATCTGGCTCTGGGGACTATATGGTAATGATGAAACCAAGGGCTATGAAATTACTCCTACTGCGGCAAAGAAACCTGAATTTGGCGGGCGGATTCAGGCACCGGTGCCTATGGGTGAAATGGCAATGACGTTTCATTCAAGAACTGCGAAAGGTATAGAAAAGGACTTTCGTGAAAACCGTGTGGCCATGGACGGCCGCTGGGACATCTTTATCGGTGCCTGGTTCGAAGCAGTCGTCCAGCATCAGGAGATCGCCAGTCCTTTCAATTACACAAAAATGCTGACGTTGGGACTTGATTATACATTTGGTATCGGAAATGGACTGTACGCGGTTGCCGAACATATGCTAAATCGTTATACAGAAGAATTAATTGGATATGATGATATTACTGATCAAGACATCCAAATTTCCGCTGTTATGTTGAATTATCCGCTGACATTTTTTGATAATTTAATGCTGA
>JAHIOG010000133.1 GCA_018895675.1 bacterium | reverse complement strand
TCAGAATTATAACTGAGATAGAGATAATTTGTCTGAGCCGGATATTCAGCCGCGAGCGTATCAATCTGACGGATTTTAGGAAAAATCCCATACTCTTCACGTAATGATCCGATTTCCGCCGCAGTCTTTCCTGTAATTATTCCAATCTGTTCATCGGAGAATCCAAATTGCTTCGCCTGTTTGAGAATGAAAGCATCCGGTTTTTTAACGGTAGTTCGTTTT
This sequence comes from bacterium, assembly GCA_018895675.1. GTDB lineage: Bacteria > Fidelibacterota > UBA2242 > UBA2242 > UBA2242 > UBA9312. Next base: position 2,940 of record JAHIOG010000133.1, on the reverse strand, counting down.
AACTCTTGTTCAATTTTAACAACATTCCGGATTTTATAAATGAACCATTTATCAATATGAGTCAATTGATGGATAGTATCAACAGCATATCCTTGTTTCAGGGCTTCTGCAATCGCAAAAATTCTCTCTTCGGTCGGCGATTTCAATTCGCTCTTAAGATCATCGAATTGCAAATGCCGGTTACCGACTAATCCACAGGCTCCGCTTTCCAGCATGCGGATTCCTTTTTGAAGAGCTTCTTCAAAATTTCTGCCGATTGCCATCACTTCGCCGACAGATTTCATCCCCGATCCAATCTGTCTCGATACACGTTTGAATTTTTTTAAATCCCATTTCGGTATTTTCACAACAATATAATCCAGCGCCGGTTCAAAAAATGCCGAAGTCGTTTGTGTTATGGAGTTTCGCAGTTCATGAAGTCCATAGCCTAACGCCAGTTTTGCGGCAATAAAAGCAATCGGGTAGCCGGTCGCCTTTGATGCCAGCGCTGAACTCCGGGATAAGCGCGCATTTACTTCTATCACCCGGTAATCGTCAGATTCAGGATGATAGGCATACTGTATGTTGCACTCTCCGACAATTCCGAGATGTCGTATCGTTTCAATAGCAACACTGCGAAGTTTATGGTAATCGTGATTTGACAGTGTTTGACTCGGAGCGACTACTATACTTTCCCCGGTATGAATCCCCATAGGATCGAGATTTTCCATATTACAGATCGTGATACAATTCTGATACCGGTCGCACATCACCTCATATTCGATCTCTTTCCAGCCTTCGAGATATTCTTCGATCAGCACCTGAGAAGTATAAGTCAGCGCTTTGCGCACTTTTTGGATCAACTCATCTTCATCCCGGCAGATTCCCGAACCAAGCCCGCCCAGTGCAAAAGCAATTCGAATCATTACAGGAAACCCGATATCGATAGCAGCTTGAATCGCTTCGACTACTGTAGTTGCGGTTGCGCTTCGAGCAGTTTTTATCCCGATTTCATTAAGTTTTTTTACAAACAGATTGCGATCCTCGGTTTCCAATATGGTTTGTACCGAAGTGCCTAAAACCGTAATATTGTACTTTTCCAGGATGCCATTCCGATATAGATCAAGACCGGTATTGAGGGCGGTTTGTCCGCCAAAACTGAGCAAAATGCCATCGGGTTTTGTTTTTTGGATCACCTTTTCAACAAATTCAGCATTTACCGGAAGAAAAAAGACTTCATCCGCCAGGTTTTCCGAGGTCTGTATGGTAGCGATATTCGGATTAACCAGTATCGTGTAAACACCTTCCTGTTTCAGCGCTTTAATCGCCTGACTGCCGGAATAATCAAACTCTCCCGCTTCACCGATTTTCAGCGCAGCGCTACCAAGTATCAGTACTTTGTGAATAGGTTTTTCCATATTCATGCCCAATTAGTTGTGAACCTGTTTTAAAAACTTATCAAAAATATTCCCGGCATCTTCAGGACCCGGAGCGGCTTCCGGATGGAACTGAACACTCATAAACCTACCGGATTCATGGATAAGCCCCTCGTTTGTGTCATCATTTAAATTTTTATACCAGGGAAGCCAATCGCCGGGTATAGCATCAATATCTACGGCAAACCCGTGATTTTGGGATGTAATTATACAATGATTTGATCGTTCTTCGATTACCGGCTGATTTTGACCGCGATGCCCGTATTTCAACTTATATGTGTCTCCGCCTGCCGCTAACGCCATGATCTGGTGTCCCAGACAAATTCCCATTGTCGGAATATCGTTACTTATTGCGTATCTGACGCTTTGGATCGGCTGAATGCACTCCTTCGGATTTCCAGGACCGTTAGAGACCAACAGTCCATCAAAATCATAAGTTGATAAATCGCTGTCCCAAGGCAACCGCAGCACCTCTACATTCCGCTGTATTAAATGAACAATAATGCTGTTTTTACATCCACAATCCAAAATCGCAATTCGTTTCGATCCTTTCCCAATTTGGGATTTTTCCGGATGACTTACTTCACTTATAATATTCTGACTGTTCGGATCGTAAAACTCAATATCCTCGCCAATCACAATTTTTCCCAACATCGTTCCCTTTTCACGCAATATACGAGTCAACAGCCTGGTATCAATTCCGCTTATGCCGGGGATATTTTCCGATAAAAGCCAATCGGACAGACTTTTTCCGGCTTGCCAGTGGCTGTACTCGACCGAATATTCCGACACGACCATTCCTTTGATCTGGATTCTGTCAGATTCAAATACCGGATCTGCCCGGCACATATTATAATCCGGCACACCATAATTACCAATCGATGGATATGTCAATACCAGGATTTGTCCATAATAAGACGGGTCGGTTATACTTTCGGGATAGCCAACCATCCCCGTATTGAAAACCACCTCCCCCGCTATGGAAGATTCGGCGCCAAAACAGCTGCCTTCGAATGTAGTTCCGTTTTCCAGAATTAACTGAGCTCTGGTTGTTCTCATGCGCCTGCTCTCTGAATCAATAGTTATTTAGGGATAAACATCTTTTTGTCGGGCTGGAATTTAAGGCTTATTATTTCAAATGTGAACTGAAAACCGATCAAACTTATAATTAACTCAAGTTTCGCAGTTACTAATCAGTAGCCCAGCCGTTTACGGCTGGGGTTAAAAATCCCAAATCACTAAGGGCATTTATGCCCTTACAGAATGCATTGATAACGCCGCCCGCCTTAATAATTCCGATATCATAGGAAGGCAGGTGAACGGCGTATGGAAAGCGTGTGTGAAACTTATTTCAGCTGCGGCAGGAGCTCACTCTTGACGCTTTTTTCGCAACTTCTCATCGTAATCCGTATCAAAGCCATCGGCGTCAAATCTGAGTCCAATCTGTCTCCTCGTCTTTCTGTCATTTCTGAGGACCTGACGGAACTATAAATGGAAACTTGACTTATCCGGCAGTTGCCGGATG
>JAHIOG010000132.1 GCA_018895675.1 bacterium | reverse complement strand
ACTGATCCTTCAATTGGGCAGTACTTGTGGAGTCTACCTGATACTAACGAAGCAATCAACAATTGCTTATTAAAAATTTCTTGGTCTGATAATGAAACTATTAGTTCGCGCTTTTCAATTGTTCCATCAAATGGTTCATCAGGTAGTCAGAAAATAATTTTAGAAGAAAATTTTGATGAAACTCCATTCTCTCCAAATGGATGGTCAATTATACAATTCAATTCTACAAATACTTGGAAGCAAGGAAATGTTACTGAAAATGATTTTAATGAAATTGATCCAACAAGTGTTAATTCTGCTATTTGCCCATGGAAGAATGAAGACCAAAATGAGTGGTTAGTTAGTCCAAGTTTCGCATTAAGTAATGGCGATGCATATATAGATTTTTATGCTGGATATAGTACACAATGGCTTGCAAACGCTACTCTAAAACTCCATATATCAATAGATGACGGAAATAATTGGACAGAATTGTGGGAGGCTGAAAATGATGGAAATCCTTGGGGGTGGCGTCAGAAAAATATTGACATCACATCATATGCTGGCTATTCTAATCTAAAAGTAGCATGGCAATATTTGGGGAATGATGGTGATAATGTTGCAATAGATAATGTCAAAATAACCGGATTTGATGAGACAACTGATATTTACGAGCAAAAAGAAATTTCGGTTAATTATAAATTATCCCAAAATTATCCTAATCCGTTTAATCCGACAACTGTGATATCTTATGGAATACCTACACAAACTGATGTTAAAATAATTATATATGACCTGTTAGGGAATGAGGTAAAGACATTAATCGATCTGGAACAATCATCGGGTTATAAACGAATTTTTTGGGACAGTACCAATAAATACGGAAGAAAGGTAAGTGCAGGTATTTATATATACCAACTACAGACAGATTACTTTATAGCAACCAGGAAAATGGTTTTAGTTAAATAGTAACACGTATTTAAAGGTAACATGAATATCAAAGCCCGATTCCCAAAATCGGGCTTTTTCTTTAGAGCGGTCACTTTTTGGTCACTCGTCCCCGTAAGTCCTCCCTAATAATCAGGCTATGACAGTTTGCTGAAAATCCAGATTGCTTGTATAATTCTTCTTGTCTGTTAATCTAAAAGGATATAGTTTCTGAAAAGCGAGAGGGAGTTATGTTTAATAAATTAATTCTGACAATTGCAACCATCTGTTTTTGCACTTTTACAAATGCAAATGCGGGGGAGTCTCTGAAACTGGCGCCTGAGTTAGGTGAATGGGGCTTAACTGCCGCGGTGTTCTATACTGCCCGTAAAATTGATAAGATACCTATATGGACTTCTTTATCGTCTTCGAAGGGAACAACAGACCGCTCATTTCATGAAAATACAATTTCCAGTTCAAAATTATATGCCGCAGCGGGAGTTGCAGCGCTTGGGATCGGTTTTATTCCAAATAACAATGGCTGGTTAAAGGAATCAAATTACAGACACAGCAAAGGAATTGTCGAGTCTTTGTCAGCGACTTATCTCGTGACAAATGTGATGAAAAATATTGCTGGGCGCAAACGCCCCAGCTTCGATAATTATCCGGAATCAGATCGCGTGGATGCCGATAAGTCCTTTCCATCCGGGCACACTTCTATTTCTTTTGGGCTGGCGACGTATAGTACCCTGTACGTGTTTGACCACATAGGTCATTGGGATAGGAATGTGGATAAAGCCGGGAAACTGCTTTACCTGACCGGCAGTCATGTTCTTGCCGCTTATGTCGGATATACGCGGGTCATAGATAACAGGCACTTTGTGTCTGATGTTATAGCGGGAGGGCTGGTTGGCAGTACGGTCTCTGCGCTTGTTTATCATTATCAAAATAACTGCATATCCAGAAGTGAATCTTCGGGAAACGTCTCAAAAAAAACGTTGCCGGTATTGCTATCTTTTAATCCATTTCCGGCATCGATGTCTTTAACAATTCTCTTTTAATATCGAATAAATACAAAACACCAGCTCATTTATCTGCAGTTCCCCCAAAATTGGAAATCCTTTATAGCGCAATATTTTATATTTTAAGATGATAAAATACATTGACAATTGGAATAGTAATTTAGGAAAGTTGAGATGGAAAAAGCCTTATTTCATAAAGATTCCAATCGACCTCCCCTTCCGGCAGCTGCCGGAGGAAAAAGGGGAGGTTATATCATCTCGACATAATATTAGGTACAGCGCTAAAATTTCGGGGTAACTTTAGCTCATTTATCCCTTCATACTAAAAAGGTTTAATCTTAACTTTTGATTAATGAATAAATTTATAGCAATTTTTAAAAGTTTTGTCTTATGTAACGATGTTCTTTGATTTTGTAAATATGTTAACCACTCCTCAGATCCCCTCCCGGCAGCTTCCGGAGGAAAAAGGGGAGGTTACAAACTTTAATTATAGGATATTTCTTTTGCCTCGTTCGTAGAATCCTTGGGGAGGAGGTTTCATTGAGGCAATTTAGTATAATTTGTGGAACAGAGGAGGAACGATTGAAACGAACTGCATATAAAAATTTGCTGGTTGTTACGTATTTATTGGCGGTGTTAATGTGCTGCTCCGGTTGCGCGCTTATTGGTGTCCAGAAGCCACGATACGATTACTCCGGCATGGATCGAAAGACAAAAACAATCCACAAAAAAGCCGAATCTTTTGCCCGGAAATGCATCAGGAAAGGAGCCCCGGTTCAGATGTCACGATGGTTGCGGGTTGATAGTGTGGGGGTAAGTAAACAAGATTGGCAGATCCATATTTATTATAACCAGGTTCTGGGACATATTCCATATCGATCAGAAAATATTAAAAAGGTTTATAAAACCATGCGCAAACAATTAGGATGGCGCTATCGCAATTATGACCTCACGATATATTCTAAAAATTTTCCCGTTGAAGAGTTGGTCCCTAATTATTTTCGTTCTCAAAAATCAGATTGGGACACATCGCGCCTACCTGTCAATTATGAGCGTCCTTTGCCGGTTGTGCGGAATATCAGCAAACCCCGGACGCCGACGAAAGGACTCAATCAGCGCAATATCGCTCTGTGGCACAGTCACGGCTGGTATTATGAAAATAAATTGCGGCGCTGGGAGTGGCAGCGCGCCCGGGTTTTTCAAACCGTTGAAGACCTGTTCCCAATGTCGTTTACCGTTCCCTACCTGGTTCCCATGTTGGAAAATGCCGGCGCTAATGTGTTTATCCCCAGAGAGCGGGATCTTCAGACTCATGAAGTCATTGTCGATTATGATTCATCAAGCGCGTCTGACAGCTATTTTGAAATCTCATCGGATACAAGCATCACATTTCAATCGGCGCCAGACTCATCGGGATTTGCGATCGGAAACCCACCCTATGAAACCGGCGTTAATCCCTTTCGGCAGGGTTCATATCGATATATTGCATCGGACACGACTGCCACGGCTGAAATACAGTTTATACCGGAAATTCCTGAGGATGGCTATTATGCGGTAACCATCGCTTATAAGTCTTTGGATAACAGTGTCAATGACGCCCATTACACTGTTTATCATCTTGGTGGAAAAACGGAATTTCTGGTCAACCAGCAGATCGGCGGCGGGACCTGGATATTTCTGGGAAAATTTCAGTTCCGTGCCGGCAGGAATCCGGATATCGGTAAAATTGTATTAACAAACCGGAGCCGGCAGACGGAATCAATCGTCACAGCCGACGCCGTGCGTTTCGGCGGCGGAATGGGCAATATTTCCCGGGAAGGTCAGATCAGCGGACGCCCCCGCTACACCGAAGGCGCCCGCTATTATTTGCAGTATGCCGGTATGCCCGACACGCTGGTCTTTAATCTGAATGGCGATTCCGTCGATTATAAGGATGATTATCAATGCCGCGGAGAGTGGGTGAATTATTTAAGGGGAGCGCCTTTTGGACCTAATAAAAAGCGTGATGAAAAAGGTCTGGGAATACCGGTTGATCTGTCGCTGGCGTTTCATACCGACGCCGGCAGAACCCGCACCGGGATTGTGATAGGAACGCTCTCGATTTATAATACGGACGGAGCGGATAGCACGTTGAAATTCCCCGACGGTCAGTCGCGTCTGGCGAATCGTGATCTCGCCGACATTCTGCAAACTCAGATCGTTGATGATATTCAGGCAAAGTATGATCCCCTGTGGAATCGCCGGGCGCTATGGGATCGTGGATACAGTGAAACCTGGCGACCCAATGTGCCATCGGTCCTGCTGGAATTGTTATCGCATCATAATTATCTGGATATGAAATTCGGGAACGATCCCCGCTTCCGTTTTGACGCCAGCCGGGCAATTTATAAAGCCTTATTACGGTTTACGGCAACCCAATATCAAACCGATTATGTTGTTCAACCGCTGCCGGTAAGCCATTTTCAGGCAGAACTTGTAAACGGTAATAATGTAGCGTTACGCTGGAAACCGACAATTGATCCTTTGGAAATTACCGCTATGGCGGATAAGTATATCCTTTATACTCGATTAGACGATAAGGATTTTGATAATGGGAAATTAGTAAGTCGGAACAACGTTAAACTGAAGAATATCCGACCGGGAGTTATTTACAGTTTTAAGGTGACCGCAGTTAATGACGGAGGTGAAAGTTTCCCATCGGAGATACTGTCGGTTTGCTATCTTGACAGCAGTGAAAAGCCGGTCTGTATTGTTAATGGATTTGACCGGGTTGCGCCTCCGGCAACATTAGAAACCGATGAATATCTGGGCTTTGCCAATTTCTGGGATCAGGGTGTTGCGGACGGTTATGAACTGGCATTTACCGGCGACCAGTATGATCTTTCAGCGGATTCTCCATGGCTGGATGATGATTCACCGGGACACGGCGCCAGTCATGCCGACTGCGAATGTACAGTTATTGCGGGAAACACCCATGATTTTGTTTATACTCACGGAAAGTCGATCCGATCTGCGGGATACAGTTTTGTATCCTCCAGTGATGAAGCCGTAATGGACGGCGCTGTGAATCTGGTAAAATATGATATTGTGGATATTATTATGGGGGAAGAGAAACTGACCGAAGGTCCCAAACCTTTTCTGGAGAAACAGTTTAAGGTTTTTCCCGTTTCATTACAGGAATCACTGAAAACATATTGTCAATCCGGCGGCAGTATATTTATTTCGGGGGCATACATCGGAACGGATCCCTATGTTAATGTTCAGGACGATTCGGTGTCGATCAACTTTGTTCAAAACAACTTAAAATACAAATGGCGGACTGACCATGCGGTCAAAACCGGCGGGATTTATTCTGTTGATTCACTATTTATGCCGTTTGGAAAATCGTTTGAATTCAACACACAGCTAAACCCGAGTCTGTATGCTGTGGAATCGCCGGATGCGATCGAACCGGTAGATACAACAGCCGTTACAATTCTCCGATACAGGGAAAACAATACCAGCGCGGCTGTCGGTTTTAAAGGAGATTACAGCGTAGTCGCTTTTGGATTTCCCTTCGAGACGATTCCGGATCAGGGAAAAAGGGACGAAGTGATGCAGGCGGTGCTGACATTTTTTAAGCAGAGATGATGCTAAATTTAAAAGCATTTCGTCCTTTTCCAATTGATTATAATAGAGTAATGGAGTAGTGGAAAATGCAATAACAACAAATCCACTCGCGCAGGTT
>JAHIOG010000131.1 GCA_018895675.1 bacterium | reverse complement strand
TCGCCAGGTCTTCAGCGTGCAGTAACATATTTTTCCGAATGTTTGCAATGATTTCAGCGCGCTTTTCGAGTGTCAGATTCATCAATTGTAATTGCGCTTCCCGAGCAGCTTTTACGGCATAATCAATATCCGGGAAAATACCATAATTCAGAATCATGTTTGTAGAATCCTGTGTTTCAGGCGTTTCGTCAATCCCGGGAATACTCCCTTTGCCATCCATAATGTTAACAATACGGGATGCAATATTATCTATTTGCTCTTTGCTTAGAGGGGTCACTTTTTAGCTCCTTGCACATATCGTTAATAATGTTTATTTCAGTCAGGAAATCGGTTCATGGACGATTTTCAATTATAAATCTACAATCACTAATCTTCAATCAAAAATTCCTAATCGTCTTGGCCTTTTTTGTACTTGAACTTTCCCTGAACTTCCCAATTATCAACTATTGCCATTACTACGGCGTCACAAGGTTTTTTTTCGGTTCGGGTTGTCTGGCGCGCCGAGCTTCCGGTGGCATAAAGAACATATTCCCCGATCCCGGCACCGACAGCATCCGCCGCTATGACAAAACCACCTGTTGCCTTCGCTTCCAGGTCAACCTGTTGAAGAATTAGAAATTTCAATCCTTCCATACTCTGTTCTTTTTGAGTGGAAACAACCGTACCCACTACTTTGGCAAGAATCATTTTGCCTCCGGTAACTTATTTCTTAGCTTTTTTGGCTTCGTCTGCACGTCCGAGGGGCATAATCTCATCCACATTCTGATGAGGACGGGCAATTACATGTACCGATACAACTTCACCTACGCGGGTGGCGCCTACTCTACCGGCGTCGCAAGCAGCTTTTACAGCGGCGACATCGCCACGAATCACTGCCGTCACATAGCCACCACCGGTTTTTTCATACTGTACCAATTCAACTTTAGCTGCTTTTACCATTGCATCCGCAGCTTCCACAACAGCTGCAAAACTTCTCGTTTCAATCATTCCTAATGCTTCTGCCATTTTTCTTTCCTCCAAATTATTGGCTTGATTATTTTAGAAATTCTTTTTAAAAATGATATAATAACCCTGTTATTTTTCTTGAACTTTTCCCGTTACATCTTCGATGGCTTTAACTGCCGCCTGCCAGCCAACATCTATATCCCGCTCTTCTCCGCCAAGATATATTCTGCCGAAACTTCCAAAAGCACGCACATCCAGGATATTGATTTCCGCCGCTTTTTCAGCTTCGTTGGCGGCAAGTGCGGCATAGGCGGCTGGCTGTACTTCCATTACAAACATTGTCTGACCGGGAATAATCATGTTTCCAAACCGCATTCTGTTAATTAGCTGAGTCTGATGATCGTCGATACGTCTAATAACCTGTTTTGAAAAGATTTTCGGTTTCCAGCGATCTTCCTCTTTTAACTCCAGGGCATTCAAGATGGCGCTGCCGGCCTGGCGTACGTTTGCCTGCGACTCCGAATGAATCTCCAGCATTCCATACAAACGCTCGACAATCTGCATTCCCGGTGTGACATCTGTCGATTTGAGCGCAATATCCGTGATCCGATTAATTTCAATGCCGGGAGAAATTTCAATATACAAAGAAGCCATTCCGGCAATAGGCAGAAATCCTTTAGCAACAGTACCCAAATATGCCGCGTACTGAGGTTGCAAATTATCTAAGAATACATAAGCGCGAAGGTCAACCATTTTCTTCTCCTTTTTAGATCTTGATTAATTTGATATCGTTAAAGATTTAGCTCCAGTGAGAATTTTTATACTGGCGCTGGCACCAATACGATTCGCGCCGGCTTTGATCATTTTTTCGGCGTCTTCATACGAGCGAATACCACCGGCGGCTTTAACGCCAATTCCCGAATATCCGACCACTCTTCTCATCAGGTCAACGTCTTCCGCCGTTGCGCCGTGGGGACCAAATCCAGTAGAGGTCTTTACAAAGTTTGCCCGCGCTTTTTTGGCTAACTCACAGGCACGGATTTTCTCATCGTCAGTTAGCAGCGCAGCTTCGATAATCACTTTGCTGGTTGCGCCGCCGTCTTCACAGGCTTCACAGACCATACGAATATCCCTGTAAACCAGATCATCGTTCCCGCTTTTCAATGCTCCGATATTGATTACCATGTCAATTTCCCTGGCGCCATCGCGGATTGCCTTCCGGGCTTCCATGGCTTTTATCTCCGGTAAGTGAGCCCCGGATGGAAAGCCAACCACGGTACAAACCTTCACAGGCGAGCCGGCGAGCTCTTTCGCGGCTAATGATACGTAGCTGGGACTAATACAAACCGTAGCAAATTGATATTCACGGGCTTCGGCACAAATTCGTTTTATGTCCGCTTCAGTGGCATTAGGACTTAAAACCGTATGATCGATGCAATGGGCAATATCTTCGGGTACACAGTCACAAGCGGTTCCTTCATGGTATCCCAGCCTTTGTACGCCAAAATCCAGAAATTGCCGGATTGTCTCCGGTTTTCTTTCAACCGATACACCACAAAGGCAAACCATATCAGAGTCTTTGTGACTGGGATCGATAGCGCAAGCTGAAGTATTCCGTTCATTTATGATCTGGTTAACGCGTTCAGCGATTTTTATAAGGTCTTCATTTGAAATATCTGTCAAAATTTCCTCCTTGCTGATTGGGAAATTGGTATTGAAGATTTCTTCGTTTACTTCGACTTTATCCAATTCATTGATCATGTCTACCCGCTTTAAATGACGATCAACCGTACATTGGCTCTCAATAAAAGTCATCACGATTTGTTTGGCAAGGGCTTCGCCGATTAGACCGGCGCCAAGGGTCAATACATTCGCATTATTATGTTCTCTGGAATTTTTAGCGGTTGAAACATCATAACAAAGCGCGGCTCGCACGCCTTTGACCTTATTGGCGACCATTGAGGACCCGATTCCGGCGCCGTTGATAATTATACCAAAATCGACCTTCTTTTGGGAGACCTGCTTCGCCACGGCATAAGCGAATTTTGGATAATCAACGGATTCTGTACTGTTTGTGCCACAATCCAACATTTGATAACCCTGTTCATTTAGAAAACTTTTTATCTTTTCTTTTAACGGATACCCGCCGTGGTCGGCTCCGATTGCTATTGTTTTCTGTTTTTCATCACTCATAACTATTTACATTTTTAACCACCCCTCTTTCCCCTCCTTGCTAAGGAGGGGATTAAAGGGAAGGTATATTTAATCCTGATAATATCTTGTTATTATATTTGTTACATTCATTTTTAAATAGGGCTCATTTGTAAAAAATGGTGTCATTAATTTTCTGATAATAATTTGTTTGCCACCCACTCGTCGGTCACTAAAACATTGAATAACTTACCATTTAAGGCGGCTTGGATAGCGGGTAATTTTTCCTTTCCACCAGCGACAGCTATGGAATATTCTTTTTTCTGTAATTCATTCAGTTCAATCCCAATAGTACGGGAATTCAAATCTTCAGAACAAATTTCTCCGTTATAATTGATTATTCGTGAACATATATCACCGACCGCGCCTCGTTTTAATAAAGTATCCACTTCTTCGGATTCGAAATAATTGGATTTTACCAGTACTGAATCGTATCCGAAAGATCCAATCGTGAACATGGCAACTTTGGCTTCCCGGGCAATTTGCATAGTATGGGCAATATTTTTATCTGAAATTATCGCTCTCTTTACATCTTCCTTGTCAACAATTGCCGGGAGAGGAAGGAGATAGGGGATAGCGCTATAGGCTTCCCCGATTTTCTGGGCAACTTCACTGGCATGGGTATCATATTCAGCACGTGATACACCGCCGTTTAATTGAACGACGATCATATCTTTCAGATGCTTTTTGTTGATATGTCTGGCAACTTCCAGCATGGTTGTACCCCAAGATACTCCTAAAATCATTAAAGAATCAGTCATTTCATTTAGTAAAGCAGCGGCGGCTACACCTAACCTTTTTTTTATAACACCGATATCTTCGTTATCATTAGGCGCAATAACGACTCTTTTGAGACTAAATTTATCTTTAAGTTTATTTTCCAGATTCGTGCCCAATTTTGAAAGGTCAACGATTTCAATTTTGACAATTCCCTTGTCACGAGCCTGTCGTAATAGCCGGGATACTCCCGGTCTGGATATACCAAGTTTTAGAGCAATTTGCTGCTGACTAAAATGATGCTCATAATACAGCCGGGCAGCTTCAACGAGAATAGCTGTCTGGTTTTGCTTATTGATCATTATTGCACATCTGTTCATACTTACTTAACACATGTTCAAAATAAGAAATACTAAACTCTTTGTCAAGGAAAATCTTTCCTGTTATTCATCCGTTAAAAAATTGTGTGTAGAATATGTAAAATTATTTTGACCTAAATTGAGCGATTATAATCTTAACATCATCGGTTCATTCAGCATCTTTCTCTTATCTATTGGGTCTACCGCTTACTTTTTATACTTTCTGCACCCGCCTGCTAAAACGGAGTGGCGGGCAGGCAAACAGGAATGTCTCATAGAGATCCCTTTCCCAACGTTAGGGATCCCTCGGGACGGGATTTGTATTACATAAATCGCTTAATTTAGGTTTGAAAAAATTTAATAAAAGGCTCAGCTACTTTTTTAACTGCTTCATATGTCGGTGCTTCTGCATAGATCCGGATTATCGGCTCAGTATTTGACGGTCGCATATGAACCCAGCGATCTCCCCAGATAAATTTAATCCCGTCCTGCAAATCCAGTTCTTCCGGTTGTTTCAATTGTTTAAGATCATCGATCAATTCATTCAATTCCAGATTTCCCCGAGGGACTTTCTTTTTTATCATGGTATAGCGTGGCAACTCATTCATCAGATCTGATAGAGGTTTGCCCTGTTCCGCTAAAAGTTGAAGCGCCAATACCGATGCAACCAATGAATCACGTCCCAAATGAGCTTCCGGCAGTAATACGCCGCCATTGCCTTCACCGCCGATACAGGCATCTACTTCGCGCATCTTTTTGGCAACATTAATCTCTCCGATAGGTGTCCGGATAACAGTAGCGTCAAATTTCCTGGCTATATCATCGACCGCCAATGTAGTTGAAAGATTAGTCACGACCTTCTTTTCGACCCGCTTCGTTTTCGACAAAACCAGGTATTCCGCCAGAACGAGTGTATATTCTTCCGAAATCGGTTTGCCAAGATCCGACACAATAGCCAGTCGATCACCGTCGGGATCGATTGCCAGACCGATATGCGCCTGATGTTCAAGAACCGTTTGATTCAATTCCGTCAGGTTTTCCGGCAACGGTTCAGGATTTCTGGGAAAAGGTTTATCATGGTTACAATTTATACGAATTACATCGCAGCCTAATTTGATCAACAGATCGGGAATCGCTCTATAAGCAGCGCCATTGACAGCATCTACAACCACTTTAAACCCGGCTTTCCGTATTGTAAAGGGATCGATATAGTTAATATTCAATACCGATTGAATGTGATCATCAACAGCCGAATCGTATAAATGAGCCGAGCCCTTTTGTTTTTCATACTCCTGATAGGTTCCGCCAATCTCTATCCGTCTGTTTTTCAATTGCAACATTTCATCGGCATCCAGAAAAATTCCATCGGATCCAATAAATTTCAGTCCATTCCAGGGCAGCGGATTGTGACTGGCAGTGATGACTATCCCACCAGCAGCCTGATGGTGTTCAACGGCATGCTGTACAGTCGGAGTTGGACAGATCCCAAGATCAATCACCGTTTTACCCGCATTTTTTAATGCTTCAATTAAAATAGATTTTAGGTACTGTCCATTCTGCCGTGTATCACGTCCTACAAGAATTTTATCTCTGTCGGTAAATTCAGCAAACGCATATGCATAAGATGTTACGACCTCTGCATTGAGATCAGTATCACGACCTCTGACTCCTGATAAGCTTTCTATTAACATATATTCCTTAAATAGTTTAAACCCACCCGATAAAATTAAGGTGGGTTATTGATTGTCTTTTCAATTAACTCCGCTAATTAATCATCAGCAATACCTGCGCCGTTTTATCTGTGTTTCCGCACCAGGTTTTGTATGACATTTATCTGAATCATAGATATTCTTATTGGAATCTATTCGTCATTATCCCAAATATGCCCGCAATTCTTTACTACGGGATTTATGTTGCAAACGGCGAATTGCTTTTTCCTTGATCTGTCGAACACGTTCCCGTGTAAGACTGAATTTTTCTCCTATTTCTTTAAGTGTCATTGCATATTCACGATCTATCCCGAAATACATTTTAATGACATCACGTTCCCGTTCCTTCAGAGTACTTAAGGTGTCTCTGATTTCCTGTTTCAGAGATTCTCCCATAAGGTAAAATTCCGGCAGGGGTTGTCCATTATCCCGAATCACATCAATCAGGGAGTTTTTCTCACCATCCCGAAAGGGAGTGTTAAGAGAATGATGCCGCCTGGAAATACGGATAGCGTCGGTAACTTCTGCTGACTGCATGTCGAGTCCACTGGCAATTTCATCCTGACGGGGCGACCTTTCATACTGCTGTTCAAGAACCTCTGCTTCTCTGGTAATTTTGCCGATAGTACCAACCCGGTTTAACGGCAAACGGACAATTCTGGAATGTTCTGCCAACGCTCGAAGGATTGACTGGCGAATCCACCAGACCGCGTAAGAAATAAACTTGAATCCTCTGGTTTCATCAAAGCGTTCAGCGGCTTTTATTAATCCCAGATTCCCCTCATTAATCAGATCTGTGAGAGGTAATCCCCGACCCTGATAATCCTTTGCGACGCTTACTACAAACCGCAAATTCGATTCGGTTAATTTTTTCAGGGCCGCGTGTTCACCCTTGTGAACCCGCCGGGCAAGTTCAATTTCATCATCAGGAGACAAAGGATTATACTTCCCGATCTCTTCCAAATATTTACTTAATGCTCTGTTTGAATCTGAAGACGCTCTCATGGCTTTTATATTCATGCATTCAGCTTATAAAATTTCCCATTCAACATATAGTAATTTAAGATACGCTATTTTACTAATTTTGTCAACTCAAGCAGTGTGGAAGCAAGTAAAAGTTTGTGGGCTCACCTGTAGTTTTCATATTTATTTGATGTTTCACTCCACAACTGATTCAGTTTTTTACTTCTCAGTGCCAACAAATTGTTGATGCCCTCATGACTCCAGCTCATACCTTGTTTTT
>JAHIOG010000130.1 GCA_018895675.1 bacterium | reverse complement strand
CGAAAGTGCCAGATAGTTGATACTCCGGCGAACAAATATTTTTCCATTAAGATGGAACCGATGGAGTTACTTTATGTGATTAATAAAAAAGCCAAAGCGGCGGTTACGACCAGTTTTGATCTGAATCTACTCCCGAATAAAGAACGGAAGAATTTAAAAATTATCGGTGGATTTCCGTTATTGCCGGAATACGTCGTTATTGCCGGACCTGGATTTAAGGAACAGAATATTGCAAAAATAAAAACTGATATCGATCGTTGGGAATCCAAACATACAGATCAATTAAATAATTTGGGTTTGAAAATTACTTCCATTGAGATTGAATACAGTTCATTGCTGTTAGAGGCAATCGAAGGATTAGGGTATACGCTGAAGAAATTTATCGAGGAGTATAACGATCTTCTATTAAGCAGCATTGCTGTCAATCAGCAGAAAGACTTGGAAGAAATGGAAGAGAAGTATAAGCGACTGAAAAATTTCAATGATAAGCTGGTCAAAATGTATCAGGAGGTTCGCGACAGCCGGGATCGGTTGACCCGAGATATTGATTCATCCAACGACAATACCATCTTGTTTCTTAAAGATGGAACGATATTGGGTTGTTCCCGACCGTTTTGTACAAAGTTAAAATACAGCCGCCAGGATATGATCGGGAAGGAAATCACCAGGTTTATCAAAACCGGCATTAATACGTCCTTCAAAGCGCTGATTCAACAGATTGACGTCGGGCTTGTCCGGTCTTTTTTTGTAAAGTTGAAATTTTCAGATGATACTGAAGAAGAAGCTAAGATGGAGTTTAGTATAATCGAGCTATTGGATTCAAAAGTAATTCTTGGCGTTATATTAAAAAATAATAAATAAAAATTAGAGGTGTTATTATGAAAAAAATGGTATCTGTAATCATCATAGTAGCTTCGATGACCTTGCCGCTGGCTGCCCAAACCTATTTTGCGACGGTTTTTAAAGCTACCGGGACGGTCTTTGTAAAACCCAGTGGCGAAAATGAATTCAATGTTGCTGCAGAAATGGGTAGGGGGTTGCATATCGGTGATGCGATCATGACCGCTGAAGATGGTTTCGTTGCGGTCATATTTACCAATGATAAAAGTCTCGTTAAAATACGGAAAAATTCCGAAGTAGCGATTCGGGAAGAATTTTCTGTTCGGACTGTAAAAATATCGAGTGGTCGGGTACTGGCGAATGTCACCCCCGGTTTTAGAGGCTCTTTCCGGATTGAAACGCCAACATCGGTAGCATCTGTGAAAGGCACAAAATTCTGGTCGGTAGTTTCTCCACAGTATGGTGACCGGTTTTATGGCGTTGAGGGAAACGTGAATGTGCTAAACCTCATAACCGGAGTTGAATCAAGTATGGGCCCGGGTCAGATGGTTATTTCTACTCCACAGGGACAATTAATAAACCAGCCCGTTGAAGAATCCGATATGCCTCAGGATATAGATGAAGAGGCGCCGGCTCCTGAAGAACCTGAACCAATCCAGCCGGAAGAAGAGGTATATCAACGTGAACCCGAACAGCCAACAACTGCCGAAATGCCTCCGGAAGTTCTCGAGCCAGCTGCAAAGAAATCCAAACCATATGGAATGGGACTCGGTCTTGGTTCCGTTACTATCGACGACAAAATCTATAACCAAATCGCATTGAGACCTGAAGTAAAGTTTGGAAAACTCGGAGTGGCGCTGGATATTGCGATTTATATGGATGAACAGGGCAATATCCGTAAAGACGAATGGGATGAATTCTCCGATTATCTGGATAAATTTTATTATGTTCGCTGGGCGCAGCAGGGCGATCCGTTCTTTGCAAAATTGGGCGCTATGGACAATGTAACACTCGGTTACGGTATCTTAATGAGTGGTTATTCAAATACTACCGAGTATCCGCAGGTTCGTAAAGTTGGTGTTCATACCGGAATGCAAATCGGTAAGCTGGGCTGGGAAGCCTTTGTTGCAAACGCCAAAGAAATTACTGGTCCCGGTCTTATGGCAGGACGTGTAACTTATCGTCCACAGAAAAAACTACCGCTTACACTAGGTGGCTCTGTTGTCTTGGATGTTTATCCATATAAAGGTTTACCGGATTCCGATGACGATGAAGTACCTGATGCTTTAGATATTTTTCCCGAAAAAGATGATAACCAATCTCTTTCAGATCTAAGCCAGTTATCTTTAAAGGATCGAGAAATTATCAGAAACAGCGGAGTTGATTTCCCTAGCGACGAATTGATAGACAATGGTATTACCAAGCTCACCGATTATGACAGAATCATGAATGGAGCGGTTGCATTTGATATTGGCATGCCTGTATTTAAAAATAAACTATTTAAGGTTGATATTTACGGACAAGCTGCCACATTTATTCCAGTTGAGGATTCCGCATTAGTGTATGATAACAATACAAAAATTTATAGTAGAGAAGCTTTCAAACCGGGATTTGGTTTCGCTGTTCCGGGAATTCGGGCAAATATTTTAAAGATTTTTAATCTTTCTCTTGAATACCGTTATGCCGGAGAGAATTTTCTATTTGGTTACTGGGACAGAGTATACGACTACGAAAGAGTTCAAATTCGGAACAGACAGATATTTACAAAGCATCAAATGACATTGATGCAGAACCAGATGCAAGGTGTGTATGGATATTTTAATGTTAATATCCTGAATTATGTTATTCTCGGTAGTTACTACCAGCATATGTTTACATCGGGAACTGAAATAAAGAGTTTTATGGCAACGGCATCTATCCCGAAAGGGAAAATCCCGAAGCTCGCCGATGCAATAGCATTTTATCAACGCAATAATGATGACAATCCCTTCGATTTCGGTGCACCATCCGAAAATACAATACTGGGATATAAAGTTGGATTTGAACTGGGCGGCGGAGCCGTGATTTATTATGTCTTCCAGAGAACCTACCGGGATTATGACGGCAATGGAGTGATCGATCCTGAAACTGAATCGGTCTCTATAACAACTATCGAAACCGGTTTTAGCTTCTAATAATTCGGATTGAGTAATCATCAATTAAAAAAGAAATGAGCACAAAAGCCCCGTTTAATAAGCGGGGCTTTTTATCAGCATGAAGTTCAGTACTCTTTTTATACTATTTCAGATCACATTATGTACTTCTATTTTTGCAGGTGAAATTGTTGTTTTGCACGATAATGTCGGGTCTGAAATAGATATTATTGAAAAGGCGCATTATCATCTGTTTCCGGAAGTCAATAACTTTATCAATGCGCAATTTCATCGATTACCCAATGATAGTATTGTCGCTGTCGTTCAATGTTGGGATGACCAGGGAATTAAGATACGGGAATTTTTATACAGCCAATACGAAGTTTATTTGTTGGGTCGGAAAATCGGTGAAAAACAGCCGCCGGATAAAGATAAACTGGGATACTTACAACGAAAATATAAACCGTTATTTGCCGAACAACATCTTTCGGAAGTGCCGCTGAATTCCTATTGCATTATTAAAATGAATAATAAACAGGAATATCGTGGGTACTTCTATAAATCAGACCGGAAAAATATCAGGTTATTACTGGATAATCAATTCTATGACATTTCTATAAAATCTATCGATAAAATAAAATACTGGAGCCGTCAGGATGAAGCGGATATTCTTTACTGGATGACTATGATTGGAACAACATCGGCGGGATTAGGAGTAGGACAATTAGTAAATACGCTATTTCCCATTCCTGTTAATCAGACCGGTATCTACTATTTTTCCGGCGCTGTGATTGGAACGATTGTCGGCTATTATATTGCTCCTTCTATTGTCGATTGGCTGCGACCGAAAACCACTATTGAGTTTCGAAAAAGTAAGATAAAAAGGCTTGACTCTATTGGACGTTTAACCTATACTTTTAAAAAATTGAAAAGGAAATTATGGCGGACCCACGGCGAACAAGATTAAGCAGAAGAGGCGAAAAAAGCGCTTGAAGTTGATTTTAGTAAAACCGAAAAGCGCAGTGAATACATAAAACACAAACTCGATGATATCCTTGATAATATCGGTAAAAGTTATGGAAAGCGAATGGCTGATGAATTGATGAAGCGGCTGGAAAAAACCATACAGGAATTCAACGGTGAAGTCGTTCTGATGCTTGGAAAACTTGAAAAGTTGGAAGAAGAACGATTGAAAGAAGCGGCTATAGCCGCCAAACCGTCTAAAGAACAGCAGGAAACCGAGACTGAATCAAAGGGAGAATTTGCAGAAATGAGTGAATTCGAAAAGCGGCTGGAAAAGATGGAGCGGAAAAAAGAGGAAGAAGATAGAGCTGAAAAAGAAGACGATTCTGCTGAAAAACCAAAAAAGAAGTGATTTTTTCGTAAGAAAAAATAATCGAAATAACCTTTTTGAAACAAACCTGGATTATTTTAAATTTAAACCTTGATTTTTGAATGGGGCTGTAGCTCAGCTGGGAGAGCGCAGCGTTCGCAATGCTGAGGTCGTGGGTTCGATCCCCATCAGCTCCACAGATTTTTGATGAATGAATTTTATGGCTATGCTACATGGGGAGCCAGCGGTGCCCTGTAACCTGCAAACCGCTATAGCAGGGTGGATGCCAGGCAGAGGGTCAGGTTTTGGTTGCTTTGTTGTGATATGTAGCGTTGACACTTTCCATTCTGCGCAATAGAAAATTGGTAAACCCCGTCAGGCCTGGAAGGGAGCAGCGGTAGCCGATCATTTTATGTGCCGCAGGATTCCCGAAAGCGAGCTAACAGTCATAATGGAGTAGTTATTAACAGATTCAATGCCTGGTGCATAGCCAATAGCCTATTATGAGTTATCAAGTAATTTCCCGAAAATACAGACCTCAACGATTTGATGAAATCATCGGACAGTCACATATCTGTTCCACACTCCGGAATGCCATTAAAACCAGCCGAATTTCCCACGCATATCTATTTACGGGATCAAGAGGGATTGGGAAAACGTCAACTGCAAGAATATTGTCAAAGAGCCTGAATTGTGCGAATCCTCATGAGTACAATCCTTGTAATGAATGTCTAAATTGTAAAGAAATAACTACCGGAAGAAGCCTTGATGTTCTGGAAATTGATGGCGCATCTAATCGTGGTATCGATCAGATTCGTGATCTCCGGGAAAATGTAAAATATCCGCCGGCAAGTTCAAATTATCGTATCTTTATCATTGATGAAGTACATATGCTTACAAAAGAGGCGTTTAACGCTCTTTTAAAGACTCTCGAGGAACCGCCGCCGCATGTAATATTTATTTTTGCGACAACCGAACCCCTCAAAATTCCAGCGACGATTATTTCAAGATGCCAGCGCTATGATTTTCATCGGATTCCGGTTGCTCAAATCGTCAGACAGCTCAGCGAAATAGATCAAAAAGAGGGTGTTGATATCTCTGATGATATTTTGATGTTGATTGCAAAAAAGGCTGAAGGCAGTATGAGGGACGCTGAAAGCCTGCTTGACCAATTAATTGCATCCTCGGATAAATCGGTCACGATGGAAGATGCCCGTAAAATCCTAAGTCTGATTGATTATGAATTTTATATTGATATTGGAAATGAAATATATCAGAACAATGCAAAATCACTACTTTTACTGGCAGGTAAGATTATTGATGAAGGTATTAATGTAGCCGAATTTTTAAACGGATTTTCAGAGCATTTCAGGAACCTGTTGATTGCCAATACAACAAATTCGGTGGATATGCTGGATTTACCCGATAATATAAAGAATCGTTATCTTGAAGAAGCAGATAAATGGATTAGCGGAGATATTTTACGACTAATTAAGATCGTTACCGACGCTCAGGTTGGATTGAAAACCTCTCTGAACCAGAGAATGCACATCGAGTTCACATTATTACGTATGGGCGCTATGCATAACACTGTTGCGATTGAAGATATATTGGATTCAATAAAAAATAAAGAATATACTTTACGGAATAACCAGACGGAATCAGTTGTTAAAGAAACTTTAGATCTGTTTCAGCCTGATAAAGCAACCGGTTTGAAACCAGTCAAGCCCGAACCTGAGCCTGTGCCGAAAAAGAAAACCGAAATTCAATCGATAGAAAAACTCACTGCAACAATAGATCAGGATTTAGACAAAAATATTACTCTTGAAGATATAATTGGTAAATGGGATACAATTACAAAGAAAATCGGAGATGACAATCCATCGCTTTCGACATTTCTAAAAGAAGGAAAACCCCATAAGTTAAAAGGCAATGTATTAGAAGTGATATTTAAGAACGATGCTGTATTTTATCTAAATACGATAAAATCTCGTTCAGCAGTCGTGGAAAAAATTATTGAGGAAGTTCTCGATAAACCGATAAAGATTAAATGTATTGAGGATAAAAAAGATACTGTCAAATCTCAGAAAACGAGTAAATTTGACAAAATGACAAAAAAAGTAATGGATGTATTTAGCGGAGAAATTATTCCAACATAAGGAGTCAACTATGATACCCAAAGGCGGTTTAAACAATATGATGAAACAGTTTACGAAGATGCAGCAAAAGATGGAAGTGATACAAGAAGAGTTAGCCGGCATGACGGTTGAGGGTAGCGCCGGCGGTGGTATGGTAAAAGTTGTTGCAAATGGCAAACAGGAAGTCTTATCGATCAAAATCGATCCCGAAGTACTATCCGACGATGTGGAAATGGTCGAGGACATGATCGTTGCCGCAACAAACCAGGCTCTATCGAAATCTCAGGAGTTATCTCAGGAAAAAATGGCTGGATTAACAGGTGGGCTAATGCCGAATATGCCCGGTGGTTTTAAAATTCCAGGTCTATGAGCACATTACCAGCTTCTCTTCAAATATTGATAGATCAACTATCGCGATTCCCGGGCGTGGGTAAAAAATCTGCTCAACGCCTGGCATTTTTCATCTTGAAAAATCCTCGTGACGACGCTGTTGCCATGGCAAAGGCGATCATTGATGTAAAAGATCGGATATCCGAATGCAGTCAGTGTCATAATATATCGGAAGATGATCCTTGTGACATTTGCTCAGATTTAAAGCGGGACCATTCAACGATTTGTATTGTTCAGGAAAGCATGGATATGCTGGCAATTGAGAAAACCGGTCGGTATCGAGGACTCTATCATGTGCTGGGTGGTGTCTTATCACCACTAAACGGAATCGGACCAAATGATTTGAATATTGATGATCTGATGCCTCGATTGGATGGTATTAAAGAGGTAATATTTGCAATCAATCCAACCCGGGATGGCGAAACAACACTGCTGTACTTGTTAAAATTGATAAAAAACAGGGGAATAAATGTAAGCCGGATCGCTCAGGGACTACCCATGGGGATCGATATTGAATTTGCCGACGAATTAACTTTAACACATGCAATAGAGGGTAGAACACAATTATAATGAAATCTAAAATTTTTACAAGAGCGAATTTTATTACTACTCTGAGAATATTGTTGACTCCCCTGTTTTTATATTTTTTATTTACTGGATATCAATATTTTGAAATATTGGCATTAATTATTTTTATACTTGCATCCACGACCGATGCCTATGACGGATATATTGCAAGGAAATATAGTGAAGAGACAAAATTAGGAAAATTCCTTGATCCTTTAGCCGATAAAGTGCTTATGTCTGCTGCATTTATTTCCTTTGTTGTGATGGATTTAATACCTTTATGGATGGTTATTTTAGTGATCCTTCGGGATTTTATGGTGACAGGGATACGGATATTAATGTCCACAAAAGACAGCACAATGGTTACCCGCTCATCCGCTAAAGTAAAAACCGGAGCACAGATTGGCGCTGTATGTTTTATTTTGGTCTATATCATCACTCAGCGTTGGAAAATATTTCTCGGAATATCTGAATATGTCAAGATTCTTGAAAATTATCCTATTATATATACTTTAATGTTAATCGTGACTTTATTTACCGTATGGACTGGCGTTGAATATATTATCGTCAATAGAAATATTATCAAACAGTATTTAAAAAAATCTTGAGAAAAAACTTTTTCATCAACACGCTGGCGTCTTTTTTTTATACGGGATATATACCTGGCGCTCCCGGTACATGGGCGAGTCTTCTTGCTGTTATCATCTGGATATTTCTTCCCGTTGAATCGGTGCTGATTCGAATTATTATTGTCAGTACCGCGATTCTTATTGGGATCTTTGTAGCTGGTTTATCAGAGATTTATTCCGGAATTGTCGACCCTTCTTATATTGTAATTGATGAAGTTGCCGGAATGTGGCTGGCATTATTACTTATTCCACAAAGCCGATTTCCTGAGCAATTACCATTATTTTTCCTCGCTTTTGTTGTTTTTAGATTTTTTGATATTACAAAAATATATCCCATTAATAAACTCGAACATATGAGTGGCGGGTTCGGAATTATGATGGATGATATTGTCGCCGGAATTTTCACGGCAATCACCGTCAATCTGATTCTCTGGTTAATATAAATGCGCGCTGCAATCATAGCGATCGGTAATGAACTCACTTCGGGATTATCGACAGAAACGAATTCCCGGTATCTTATAGAACAGTCGAAATATATTGGCGTCAATGTTGATTTGATTGCGATCATCGGTGATACAATTACATCCATTACACATGCTCTTGATCATATTGAATCTGAGGTTAATCTCGTTTTTATCACCGGTGGTTTAGGACCAACACACGATGATATTACAAAGGAAGCAATTGTACAATACTTTGATTCACCACTGAAATTCAATGATGATGCGTTTCGACAGATAAAAACTCTTTTCGATAGTAAAGGTCTAAGCCTGTCCGATTTAAATAAACAACAGGCTATGATTCCCAACAAAGCAATTGTCATCCCAAATTTAATTGGAACCGCTCAGGGTATGAAATTTGAGAAAGACGGGAGATTATTTTTCTTTATGCCCGGTGTGCCTGTTGAAATGAAGAAAATGTTCCGGGATTTCATCCGGCATGATATAAATAAGTTGATTAATCAGAAAATATCCTTTGAAATAATCCACACAACCGGATTACCGGAATCTGAAATATTTTCTAAAATTAGTCACTGGATTGACTCTCATCCGGAATTAACAGTTTCTTTACTACCAAGATTTCCGGCTGTTGATATTGCCTTGTCATTAAATAGTAACGATAATGAACATACTCCGTTATCGTCATATATCAATGAGGTACGCGCTATACTTGGCAATGTCATTTATGGATTTGGGAGTGAAACACTGGAATCCGTCATCGCTGAAATACTGACAGCCCAAAGACTTACGATTGCGACTGCGGAATCTTGCACGGGAGGGTTGATCGCCCATCGATTGACAAATGTGCCCGGCAGTTCGAATTATTTTATGCAAGGCGCTGTTTGCTACAGTAATCAATCGAAAATGGATATATTGGGTGTAAAGGAGAATACTTTACGAAAATATGGCGCTGTAAGTCCGGAAACGGCATTAGAAATGGCAAACGGTATTCGAAAGAATGCAAATACGGATATTGGTTTAAGCACAACCGGCATCGCGGGACCATCTGGCGGATTACCGCAAAAACCTGTCGGCACGGTTTACGTGGGATTATCTATGAATCAAACAGATGAAGTATTTCATTTTTTATATAGATGGGATAGAGCATCGAATAAAACATATTTTTCCCAGATGGCTTTGAATCAATTACGTCTGGCATTAAAGAGAAAGTAATATGGAAAAGCGGCTGTTTTTAGCTGTCAATGTCTCGGAACAGACTCGGGCATTGATACGTGCATTGCATTCGGAATTTCATTTTTTAAAAAATGAAATTCGCTTTATAGCTCCGGGAAATGTTCATTTAACGCTAAAATTTTTAGGAGATGTAAATACCGATCATATCCCGGCTATTATATCAAACATACAAAGTTCCATTCATAGTTTTAAAAAATTTGCTTATATTAGTCAGGGAACCGGAGTATTTCCGAATTTAACACGACCAAGAGTACTATGGCTGGGAATTACACAAGGTTCGAATCATTTGGGAGAATTGAGTAAATTACTTAATGATGCGCTGAAGGATATGCCTGTAAAAAAGGAAGATAGGGAATATAGATCACATATTACTTTAGGTCGTGTGAAAGGTTTTAAAAAATCTTATCCCAATCTGAATCGCTTCGTTAAGTATAGATTTGATCCTATTACAAACAATGTTACGGAAATCATACTGTTTGAGAGTATCTTAAAGCCTAAAGGAGCAATATATACTCCAATACATAAATTTTCATTGAATTGAACAGAGGGAGAGGTTGATTATGGTAGATAATACAAACAAACAAAGAGCGCTGGATTTAGCCGTATCTCAGATAGACCGTCAATTCGGTAAGGGATCTATAATGAGATTGGGTGATGAAGGCTTCAAAATTTCGACAGATGTTATTTCCACCGGTTGTCTGTCACTTGACGCTGCTGTGGGAATCGGAGGAATACCACGGGGCAGAGTAACTGAGATCTATGGACCGGAAGCCTCCGGGAAAACGACCCTTGCGTTACATATTATTGCAGAAGCTCAGAAAAAAGGTGGATATGCGGCGTTTATCGATGCCGAGCACGCCCTTGATCCAATTTATGCCGCAAAGTTAGGTGTTAATACGAAAGACTTGCTTATATCTCAACCGGATAATGGTGAACAGGCACTGGAAATTACGGAAACGCTTGTGCGAAGTAATGCTATTGATGTTATTGTTATAGATTCTGTTGCAGCATTGGTCCCCAGGGCGGAATTGGAAGGCGAGATGGGTGATTCACATATGGGGCTTCAGGCACGCTTAATGTCACAGGCGCTTCGAAAATTAACTGGCTCTGTTAGTAAATCGAATACTTCGGTTGTTTTCATTAATCAGATCAGGATGAAAATCGGAGTCATGTTTGGAAATCCCGAGACGACTACCGGTGGACGCGCCCTGAAGTTTTATACCTCGCTACGTCTTGAGATCCGCCGGATTTCTTCGCTGAAAGAAGGAAACACTAATATTGGAAATCGCACAAAAGTTAAAGTTGTAAAAAATAAACTGGCGCCACCTTTCAGAGAAACTCAATTCGATATTATATACGGAACAGGAATTTCATTTGAAGGCGATGTACTGGATACTGCGGTCGAGGCGGATGTTATTCAAAAAAGCGGATCGTGGTATTCTTATGGAGATGAACGTATTGGTCAGGGACGGGAAAATGCCAAACAATTTCTGGCAGAAAATAAAGAAATGTTTGGAAAAATCGAGAAGCAGGTTCGAAAATTTCTTGGTTTAATAAAAGAACCCCAACCAGCCAAATAACTCACTTTGTTTGCATATAGCGATACCAGTGACGGTTTAAATTCCTCGAAAGAGGCAGAAAGAATCGTCACAAAAATTTCTACACAGAAAAAAAGAACGGATCGACGATCAATATTTCTCGATGGCGAATATTCTTTTAGTGTTTGCGAAGAGACTTTCCGTTTATTTCCGATTGAAACAGGTAAATCACTTTCCGAAAAGCAGATCACGATTATCAAAACACATGAAGAATTCGAAAAAGCAAAAGAGTTAGCGCTACGATACTTAACAATGCGAATGAGAAGCGAATACGAATTAACGCTTTATCTTCGGAAGAAAGAAATTCCTGGAATAACCATTAAGCGTTCTATCTCTTATTGTAAAGAACGAAGGTATATTAATGATGAAGAGTATGCATCGATATTAGTGCGTGATATGATCAATTTGAATCGTTACGGAATTAATAAGATTCGACTTCAATTGCGCAGACGCGGCTTATCGTCGGAAATCATAAAAAATGTTCTGGAAAATCAAATCCATGACTCAGATCAATTAAAAAACGCCTTTGAACTTGCAAAGAAGAAAATGAGGACTATTAAAGACCAGGCAAAAGCGAGGGAGAAAATTTACCGGTTTTTACAACAACGTGGTTTCAGCTATTCTGTAATCAATCAGGCGCTGAAAGATCTTCTATAAACTATAAAAAATTATGATGAATTTTGTGATATTATGTTAATGAAACCGACAATTCGGGGCTTGATTATTGACGCTGGAAAAAATAACTTAAACGTTTAATAATTAGAGTGATTTGATATATGTATGGAAAAACAAGAATTGTTAAAAATAAGGTAAAAATTGTTGAGTAAATTTAGAGTGATATGAAAACCACAGCGGAAATAAGGAACGATTTTATAGACTTTTTTAAAAATAATAAGCATAAAATTGTCAAAAGTTCACCTGTAATTCCTCAAAATGATCCGACATTATTGTTCACGAATGCCGGCATGAACCAGTTTAAATCTGTATTTCTGAATCAGGAAGAGCCATCCTATCCACGAGTCGTCAATTCTCAGAAATGTATACGAGTCAGCGGTAAACATAACGATCTCGATGAGGTTGGAAAAGACACATATCACCATACATTCTTTGAAATGCTGGGCAATTGGTCATTTGGCGATTATTACAAAAAAGAAGCTATTGTTTATGCCTGGAAGTTGTTGACAGACGTATGGAAATTTCCCAAAGAACGTTTATGGGCAACTGTTTTTAATGACGATAGCGAGGCTGCCGAATACTGGGAATCTGCAACAGATATTAATCCTGTCCATATTTTAAAATACGGTAAAAAGGATAATTTTTGGGAGATGGGAGAAACAGGTCCATGCGGTCCCTGTTCTGAAATCCATTATTATTCCGGCGACAATCCGGACGGGCAATCGGCGTTAAAAATCAATGCCGACGATCCTGAATATATTGAATTATGGAATCTGGTTTTTATTCAATATAACCGTGATAAAGACGGGAAATTTCATCCGCTGCCCAAAAAACATGTAGATACGGGAGCCGGTCTGGAGCGAATCGTTGCTGCATTACAGGGTAAACATTCAAATTACGATACGGATTTGTTCAAACCCATCATTGACGAAACAGCACAACTGACGGGTATGCCCTACAATGAAGAATCCGGAATGCCTCACCGGGTAATCGCCGACCATATTCGAATGTTAAGTTTTTCAATTGGTGACGGCGGTATGCCTTCCAATGAAGGCAGGGGATATGTGATCAGAAGAATCCTGCGGAGAGCCGCCCGGTATGGACGTATGTTAAATATGCATGAACCTTTCATATATAAGCTGGTTGACGCAGTTTGTAAAATACTCGGGGACGTTTATCCGGAAATAATTGAACGTAAAGAGCACATCAAACAAGTAGTTCTGGCGGAAGAACAATCATTTGGCGAAACGCTTGATAAAGGTTTGGAAGTATATTTACGTATTAAACAACAACTTATCGATACGAATAAATCTGAGATCAAAGGGAGTGATATTTTTAAACTCTATGATACTTATGGATTTCCGGTTGATTTAACGCAACTAATCGCCGAAGAAGATGGATTTTCTGTTGACCTTGATGGTTTTGCCGACGAAATGGAAAAACAGAAAGAGCGGGCTCGATCGGTGCAGGCTTTTCGAAAGAATTTCGATGAATTAGACAAAGAGTGGATCGTGCTTTCAGAAGGCGCCGATTCGGAATTTATTGGATATGACAATGTCGAATCGGAATCGGTCATTCGGAAATATTTTATCCATGATGACATTATTCATCTTGTACTGGATAAAACTCCGTTTTATGCCAAATCAGGCGGTGAAATCGGCGATACCGGAACGATTATTAATGCTGATTTTGAATTAGACGTTACGGACACGATTAAACTTAATGACATGATTGTACAAGTCTGCCGATTAAAAAGCGGTTCTATCCTGAAAAATCCAAATGTTACCGCAAAGATCGATGTTCAAAAAAGTAATAATATTCGAGCCAACCATACGGCGACCCATTTACTCCACGCTGCATTACGAACAGTTTTGGGAGATCATGTACACCAGAAAGGTTCGCTTGTAACAGCGGAAAGATTGCGCTTTGATCTGACCCATTTTGCTAAAATTGATTCCGTTGACCTGGAAAAGATTGAGGACATTGTCAATCAGAAAATCCGGGAAAACATTGGCGTTGTTGATAAAATTCAGGATTATGATTCAGCTAAAAAATCCGGCGCTATGGCGTTATTCGGTGAGAAATACGATGATGTAGTCAGGGTAATTACCATCGGTGAATTTTCGAAGGAATTATGTGGCGGGAAACATGTCCGTCGCACCGGTGATATTGGTTTGGTTAAAATAATTTCAGAATCTTCAGTTGCCGCGGGTATCCGACGGATCGAAGCGGTAACTGGACATAAAGCGATTGAATTCATCAGAAATAAAGAAAGAATTTTAGATTCAGCAATTGTAAGTACTGGAACTACGGTTGGCACTTTTTCTAAGTATATTGATGAATTGATTGCTCGAAACAAAGAACTCGAAAAGAAACTGGCAGAAGAAACAACAAAAAATATTGAAGATGATATCGATAACCTGTTAAAGGCTTCCCCTAAAGTTGGAGAGATTACATTATTCTCTCACCAGTACGATTCAAATACAATTGATGATTTGAAAAAGGTCGGCGATATTATCCGAAACAAATTAGAGTACGGTGTCGGACTAATTATTTCAGTAAGCGATGGAAAACCGTTTATGGTGGTTGTTGTTACCGATGCGACCATCAAGAAATATCATTTACATGCCGGAAATCTGGTAAAAGAGTTGGGTAAAATGTTAGGCGGCGGCGGCGGCGGGAGACCCCATATGGCGACGGCAGGAGGGAAGTATCCGGAAAAAATTCCTGAGGTTTTTGAAAAGTTCCATCAACTTATTAATAAGGCGGTAAGCGGTAAGACCAAGCAATAAATGGATAATATTGTGCAAAAGTTATCTGTAATTGATTACATGATATGTTTAGAACAAGCAACGAAAGAATTGGTAAGGAAATTGAAAATATGAACTATGATGGTCTCGTAAAAAGTACAAATCATGTCATTCTGAATGAGGTACGAATGCTCCGAAGGAGTCCCCGGTGGGAAAGAATCTCAGCCAATTATCGACGAGATTCTTCCCCGACTCGTCGCATTGGCGTCAGATTAAGGATTAGATAGTTATTTGAACTATTATTTAATACCAAATATGTTGATGAAATTAACCCTATTATATGACCTGTATATTTTCCATACAATATATTTAGTTGAAAATTTTTATAATCTCTATATGTTGAGCAAAAAATCTTTAAATGATGTCGTAGGGTTAATATATATGACTATCGAGATATCTGTTTCCAAAATAGAATGTAAAAACTCCGTAGGTCACGAAGGACTCCGCTTGCGGAGAGTTGGCTAAAGAGGTAGAAATGGCAAATACATTTACCCAATTATATATCCATATCATTTTTAGCACAAAAGGCCGGGAAAAAATATTCCCTAAGAATCATAAGGACGAGATTCAAAAATATATCACCGGGATCATTCAGAAAAGGGACCACAAATTGATTGTCATCAATAATATGCCGGATCATATCCATATTTTTATTGGATTAAATCCAGGCAAGGCTATTTCTGATCTGGTTAGAGATATAAAACAGAACTCAACTAAATTTATCAAAAAGAACCGGATGCTGATTGGGAACTTCGCCTGGCAGGAAGGTTACGGGGCGTTTTCCTATTCCCATTCCCAAATTAATGAGGTGGTGAAATATATTCAGGGGGTGGAATATTGTAAATTTGCTTTAATGGTATATTTATATCTCATTCAGCAATATAGATTGATATTTTTAATCATAAAGTGCTTTATTCCCCCCCTAAACAATCAGGAAGAGCATCATCGTAAAAAGACGTTCAAGGAAGAGTATTTGGAATTTTTAGAAAAATTTGGGATTGAATACGATATAAGGTATGTTTTCGATTAGGGAACAAATAACGAACCCCTATCGGGGTTTGGGATTGTCGAGGTTGCCTGTCTGCCGT
>JAHIOG010000129.1 GCA_018895675.1 bacterium | reverse complement strand
TATAGGAATTTAAAAAGGCTTTGGCCGCTGAACCAGTATGAATCAGCGGCTTTGTTATTTTTGCCAAGGATATGGATCAATGGGCTCTGGTTTGCTTGCTTTGTAAGCCTCAAATTCACTTTTGTCTAAGGCGTACCATTCATTATACGGATACCTCCGGAAATACTCAGATAAACGTTCTCTAAAATGTTCTCGCGCTATTGAAGATAAGCAGCCGGATCGTAAATACTGAAGATTTTTTTCTAAATAATTTCTTGAAATGTGAGCAACCACGGAAAAATCAACTGCCATTTTTTCTAAAAAACCAATTTTTTCGTCGGGAGGAAGATAAAACCACTTTTGATTTATTCTCGCATGTTTAGTTATAATGCTCATAAACTTTTTTGGTTTCGAGGCATCTTTTGACAGTTTCTCGACAGATTTGAACAGATTTATCTCGCAGAACGTGATGTTATCGGTACGGAGTGTCTCACAATCTTGCGAAATCACTATAGCCCATACTGGCCGCATACCGACAATGGAGGTAATAGCTTCTTTTCCATCTTGTATAATGCTTAACCAATTTCCCTGAAATGCTGATTCATCATCGCTGATTACATCAAGAGAATTGGGATCATACTCTATTCGAGGAATGTTATTAAATATATCACCTTGTCTTATTGGCTGGACAATATTTGGATACTCATAAATCATATTTATTTATCCAAAGACTCCCAAAACTTTGCTTCAATTTCTCGCTCGACTTCTCTGCGCCTTTCCGCATTTTCAAGTACCATTATCGCATGACGCCTTGCCTCACCCAAAGATATTTTTTTATACTTAATAGGTGGAAGAGTTGAAAAAAAGATTTTAGGAAACAATAGAAAACTGTCCAAATCACGTCCAATATTTACAGTTCCCGTAACACCCTGTCTTTCAATAATTGGTGACTGAAGGAAATCTGTTGAAGAATTTCCTTCTTCAATAATTTTCCATAATTCCTGAAGGTAACTGGCTCTACTTAATCCAGTGGCATATACACTGCTGGATTCCTCGACACGATCGGATTGATTTTGAATCTGATCAATCGAATATTCTATATTCGTTCTTATTTGGGCGGAACAGTACATGATTAGCTGAACCTTTCTTTTAATTTTCCTTCTATTAGTCTGAAAAATAAGATATGCGTGATAGTATGTGCGGAAGATATCCAATCCTCAAAAAGATTTGGTAAATCCGAGAGTTGATCGCCATTAGATTCCACGATTGTTTCCCATATTAGAGCATTCTCATTTTTCTTTTTCCCACGCATAAGTCGCCACTGAATAATACCATTTGGTTTGTTAATTGGAAAGGTAAACAGGGTGTTGAGATTCTTTGGAAATGAGGTGACACCACAATCATTTAGAATATCTTGTGGAAATTCCACAGTGACTTTTAGATTTTCCTTTAAAAATTCAAAAATATTTGAGGAGTCGAAATCAAACGGTATAGCATCAATATACCTTAGCTGAAGACGCTGTATTTTCAAATTGGCTGAAGCATTCGGATAAGCGCCATAAAGCGCCTCTATGAGATTCAAACTGCGACTGGAAAAATCGGACCAAGAATATTTTTCAGTGTCATTCAAGGTCACAATTCCCGGTCCAGTCTGAACTAATGGCCAGTCGTCTTTTTCTATCCGGAATCTATGTTGTACTACATAACCGAACATTTCATCAGGCATGGAACTGGTAGGAAGAGGTTCATGATAAGGATATTCTTTCTCGATTCTATCATATAACCGACCCACTAAGAGCTTGTAATTCGGGTCAATAAAAATTCCTTTTTGAATTTCCGTCATTCTCCATCGGATTTCTAAAATCGCTTCTACTAAAGGAGCATGTTTTAATTTCTCATCAGACATTTTTATTTCCTTTTATAGAATATTTTGAAAACACATTGATATTTTATGATATATATCATAAAATTCCAAATTATTTAACTACCAGATTATCCATAAGTTTCAGGTAATAATAACAGAATCATTACTTCTCCAACTCCTTCCCCATCCGGTACTTTATATCATAATTGATGATGAAATCGCACAAAACTGATAACATATAATCCTATCCCGACATCATGCCGAAATCCCAGCCAATTCCGCTTCACTCTGAATTAAGCTTTTCCGGATTTTTGACGAACTTTTTATCTTCTGATTTTACTCTGCGTTCCAGTTTCTTCACATCCTCTTCAGGTGGCAGGTTTTCCGGCTTGATACCCCGATCCAGCAGCAATTTCCTGACACCTTTATTATTCGTGATGTGTTCCCAGGCAATCCGATCACCCTGGTGGATATCCTTATCCTTAACATTGAAAATCGTGATCTCTGTCGCAAAATCTTTAGCTTTGATCGTAATAGTCGGCAAGAAATCCGCCAATGGACGACTCGGCTTTACTCTGAGTCTTTGTTTCATTTGACTTGTCGTAAATCCAAACAGCGCTTTATCTCCCTGACTGCGAATTATGCCAAAGTCCTTTTCATTCTCGGTTTTTTCAAAAATCAGTCCCGATAGTTCTTTCTCTGATAAACTAAGTTTCTGGCGGGCATGAAGCCTTTCCCAATCATTAATACGCTGTTCTATAATCTCATACTTACGGGTTTGAACGGCAAAGTAGTTCTGGGCAAAGGCTACCTGCTCCTTCTGAGGATCACCATTCTGAGCAATAAGATAACAGGCAAAACGGGATAGCATAAAATCACTGATTTTACGCTCCGAGCCGGAACCGATAGCAACCATTTTGTTGATGTCAACAAAATGGTCTGAAATCTGATGTCCGACGGTTTCACAGGCTATGTTCGCCTTCAAAATTACCTTAATAAAATTGCGCCATTCGGTATAACTCAGTAAATACTGTAAATCCCGGGCAAACCAGAATTCTATACCATTTCGTGTCTGATTGGCATAGGATTCAAAATCTTGCGTCAGATGTTTAATAATTTCCTTTTTCATGGGTCCTGCTCCTCATTAATATACTCTAATCCCGGTTCAGACATTCTCCAGTTCCTTCCCCATCCGGTACTTGATGTCATAATTGATGATGAAGTCCAACTCCTCCTCCGTGAATCCGTAATGCTTGGATAAAACCTTGTCAATCTCGTCGATGATGGGTTTGGAATAGCGAGG